>CAMYNX010000007.1 GCA_947259875.1 uncultured Gammaproteobacteria bacterium
CCCTGTTACATGCGTTATGCGGCAAGCCGGTGGGAGGCCAAAACGAATCAACCATGAGCGCAGCCACAATCCAAGCATAAGGTGATATGGGCCGGGTATCCGGGTATTAGGTATCGTATACCGAGCCATTGAGACGCATCTGATCCATGAGGCGGGTGTGACGCGCACAACGGTAAAGACCAGCGCCGTGACCGTGGTCCAGCTTTTCGGCGCGGTGTGGTATTAAGGATATATCGGGAAAGCGGACCTTCAAAACGTAAGTTTTCTCGCGTGTCGAAGGTCGGGTTAAGGCCGGAAGGCCGACGCCCACGATGTCGACAACATCGTTACGTTGCGAAGTTGCTCTTGGTTGCCTGCCACGCGTCGAGGTTCGCTCTCGCGCCGTTCTTCGCCGGGTTCATCGCCTCGTCGTGATTGTCCCGCTTGGCTGTCAGTTCGATGACGTATCCGTTCGGGTCGCGAAAGTAGACCGAGTCGATGAACTGGTGGTCGGCGATGCCGCGCGTCTCGATTCCAGCCTGCTTGCCCTTGTCGAGCCAGCCCGCAAGGTCTTCGGGCGGCACTTCCAACGCGATGTGCAAGTCGAAGTCGTGCTGGTCCTTGAACTCAAAGGGTAAGTCGAACGTCTCGAAGAACGCGAGGCACGACCCGTCGTCCATCGCATAGAACGAGTGCAGCGTGTGTGTGCTGCGACCGCTCTTGGTCTCCTCGATCTCAAACGCGTTAACCAACGGCAACCCGAGGAATTCCTCGTAGAACTTGCGGGTCTGTTCCGAGTCGCGGCAACGATAGGCGTTGTGGTGCAGCCCCTTGATCATGCGCCAATGGCCTCGAACGGTTGGTCCTTGAGCTGGTCGACGAGCCCATAGAGCGCCTCGTTGACCTCGTTCCAACTCTTGAGTTGCTTCATGTTGGCGATCCAGCGCGAGACGTTCGGATATACGGAGAAGTCGCAGCGCGTGATCTCGCCCAAAGTGATTAGGCACACCCCCAAGTAATCGGCGATCGTAATCTCGTCGCCGCACAGGTATTGCTGGTTGGGCCCGATCAAGTGCTTGTCCAGGACCTCGAGCCAGCCCTCGGCCCGCTCTTTACCCCAAGCAAGTGTCGCCTTCTGAACTTCATCGGTGGGGCGCTTGTGGTGTGGAAACAGCTGCGGGTAGTTCAGGCCGTAACCGAACTCGCGATAGAACTGCGTGTTGAACCAGTCCATGCGCTCGTTGACCCGCGCCCGCTTCTGCAGATCCTTCGGGTAGCTGGGTAAATCGAACTTGTCGGCGAGGTACTTGAGAATGGCCGAACTTTCGGTGAGCCGAAAGTCACCGTCCTCGAGAACGGGAACCAGCTTGTTCGGGTTGATGGCAGCGTACTCGTCCTGGGTGTGCTCGCCGGTGAACAGGTCGACCAACTGCTCTTCGACGTCGAGGTTGTTCTCGGCGATCAACAAACGCACGGGACGACTGGTCATTGATACGGGGTGCATGTAGAGCTTCACGGTTGTTTCTCCTGTCTATCGGCAACGGCCGGCTCGGACGACTCCCGTATCGATGTGATCGCAGGAGTATTAGAAATAATAAACTGCGACCTGTATCTTAGGGAATTAAAGTCGATCGCCACCGTTCAGCCGGTGGTAATCGAGCTCATCGAGGGCGGCCAGCCAGGCAATTATGAGCTACAACGCGCGCAGATTCAAAAAGTGGACGTTGTCAACGCCGCCATAATCGGCCGGAAAACCGCGCAGCGGTTTGAAGGTTCAGCCAACTGCGGGAAACTTTGTCTGTGACAAACCGGGATTGAGAGAGTACTTATATATTCTAATGTTTCACCCTACGCGGCGCGCCAATCAACCCCCGGCCTCCACCGGTGTGCGGCCGGGTTGAGAAGTCAGACTTTCTAAACGGAACACGGCATCAGCCCGTACCGATTTGTCCGCGTCACTGCGGGCAATCTTGGCCAAAATGACATCGTCGACAAGCCGCGCTACCGCAGCGCAGCGAACTCGAGCGTCTTCGTCCCACTGCGCGCGGTTTGCCAGCAGCGTTTGATCGGTCAGCTTCTGGACCGCTACACGGCGCACGCCCCAGTCTTCGTCATTTTTTGCACGGTTGGCAAGGACCGTCTGATCGTCGAGCATCTTGAGGGCAGCCTTTCGCACCTGCCACGTCTTATCCCACTTGGCCCGGTTTACCAGCGTCACACGATCGTCGATGCGCCCAACCGCCACCGCACGGACCTGCCAGTTGTCATCATTTTTGGCGTGCTCGCATAACTCTTCTGTATTCTTGATACGCTCGACGGCTGCGCGCCGGACACGCCAGTCTCCGTCAATACGGGCAATTGCACATAGCAGTTCTTGATTATCGATCTTACAAACTGCAGCTTTGCGCACTTGTGGATCAGCGTCACCCGTTGCGATGGAGGCCATGTGAGTCCTATCTTTCAGCTTGCGCACGGCGATGGCGCGTGCGTCTCCGTGCCGGCCGTTCTCGGCGATGTCGGTAAGCATCCCACGATTACGCACTCTGTGGGCGGCAGAGCACCGGACCAGCGGGTCCGCATCGGTCTTCGCGACCTCGGTAAGCACTCCGCGGTCGTGGATACGGCGGATCGCGGCCAACCGGGTGTCGTCATGCGCGCTCTCGGTCGCGAGCCGGATCAGCGTCGCCTGTTGCTCGATCCGGCTAGTAGCCGTCAGGCGCAATTCGGACTCTGAGTCGTTTGCCGCCACCTCGAACAAAGCCTGCTCGTCCGCGAGCCGCACGACCGCCGCATGCCGAATCTCGGTGTCCGTGTTTGTCGCTGCAACCGTCGCCAGTGAGGATTGATCGTGCAGCTTCGCGGCTGCGCGCCGCCGCACATCGATCGAGCTGTTATGGCGCACGATATCGATCAGGAAATTATCATCTCGCAGTCTCTTTACCGCCGTCCGGCAGACGATCTCGTCGGTTGCCGAGCCAGCGATTTCGAGCAATATCCGCTGGTCGGAAATCTTCTTGACCGCCGCCTTGGCCACGCTCCGATCGCCGGCGCCGATGGCAACATCCTTGAGCAAGTCCTGGTCCTTGATGACGGCAACGGCCTGCTGGGCTACAGCTCGAAGGCCCGCGCCGCGGGCAACATCGGCGAGCAGGGTCGTCGCCCCAAGGCGGCGGACCGCGGTTTTTCCTAAACCGATATCACCAGTGGTCAAGGCGATTCCAACAAGACATTCAGGGCTTTCCATGCGCTTGACCGCGCGCTGGCGCACACCTGGGTCGGAGTCGGAATTGGCGATGCGCACCAGCATTTCGTCGTCGTTCAATCGATCTATCGCGGCTTTCCTGACCGCTGCGAGGGCGGCCGAACCCGCGATGCGGGCGAGAGATTCCTGGTCGACGACGTCCGCAAGCGTGCTAAGCGCACGCTTTGCGTCGCGCTCCGCGGCCAAGGCATCTGCGGGCGTGGGTTCACTAGCGTTCGCCGGAGAGACAGGGACAGCAGACTCCTGCTCGGTGGCCGCTGGCGTTTGCGCAACATCCGCGACGCGTCGCCGCCCCTTCAACCAGTCTCGGATTCCCATGCGTCTGCCTCAAATAGAGAGTCGCTGACGGTTCCATTTTAAGCAAATGACACCCGGTTAAGATAGAGAGATAAAGAGGACATAACCCCATCGAGGAACAACATGTGGCAGTGGACAACGAGGCGCCATAGAAGCAAATTCTTCTCCTTTGGACGTCCGCGTGTCTTCCAGACACACCCTTTCGTCCCCTCAAGCTGGCCGTTCGTACGTAATATCCTAAACTTAATGGAGGTATTCGTTGTGGCCGAGCCGCTTGTCCTCGATGGCACCCGTCGAGAGAAGTTTGTTTCCGCGAGGGCTTACCGTCCCCGCAGGCTACGCGATGTACTAAATCGGTGAGGAGTGCACATCATGTTTACCGAATGGAAACCCGAGTTCTCAGTTGGCGAGCCGATCTTAGACGCAGACCACCGCCACCTTATCGAACTCCTGAATCGTCTTTCCGACCACGTTGGACCGAGTTGTTCCAAAGCCACTATCATCGATAATCTCGTGCAGTTATACAGTAGTGCCAACGAGCACTTTGCGCGCGAGGAGACGATAATGCAGGCGCATGGTTATAGCAACGAGTATATAAAACATTACGCCGACCATCAAAGACTGCTTAATGAGGTCATCCTCATGATATACGAGCACCAATACGGGTCGGCGAACGATAACGGCGCAAGTACTGAGTGGATACATAACTGGTTTCACGAACACCATACAACCCATGACGCGCGTCTCCAACTGTCGATTCAGGAAGCGCATGGCACGTAGTATCCCGATTGTCCTGGGCGTAATGGGGACTGCGTAACGGAGGGCAGGTTTTTACATCGGAAGATTAATCCGATACACAACAACGACGTTGACGATTGACGGATCACACGGAGAGGGTGGCGGGCAGATCCTCAGGACATCACTCAGCCCGTTGATGTGCCGGCACCGACCGGTTCCGTATCATCAACATCCGTGCGGCACGGACAATCAATTAAGGGTACTGTCCCCTTTTCTCTCTTCTTTTTCTCCCTTTGCCTCTTTTCTAGACCCCATTTTCTTTACGCGATTCCCAATCCATTATTTCTCCCTGTTATACATTTGTAATCTTTGTGTGATCAACACGTGATCCGCATCGGCTTGAATCTCTACCTGCAACTCGAACGTGAACGCTCGAGTGCGTTGGGATTGCCAGTTTCAAGATTCAGATTATTCAGTCGATAGAACTGGTTCCAGCCAAAACAGTCTCCCGGATCGAACGCCGGGGTTAATGAAAATTTTCGGAGGACATATAGATGTCAAAACAATTGTCAGTGCTAACGAATGTGGGTGTGCTGCTCGGCGCAATGGTGCTAGGTATTTCCGTTGCTATGGCCGACACCACAAAGTCGGGTTCCAGCATGCCAATGGGAGAAAAGATGGGGATGGAAAAAAAGGCCGGTATGACAGAGGAAAAAATGGAGATGAAGGATAAGATGGCGATGGAGAAAAAGACCGATATGAAAGAGGAAAAAATGGAGATGAAGAATAAGATGGGTATGGAAAAAAAGGCCGGTATGACAGAGGAAAAAATGGAGATGAAGGATAAGATGGGTATGCAGAAAACCGAGTCAATGACAGAGAAAGGGCACATGAAAATGGACCAGGACAAGATGACGGGAACTATGCCAATGAAGGACATGAAGCGTTAGTCGCGGACTTCGTGTTATAGCCACTCATCCGACTACCCCTCCAGGCGTATGCGGGAGGGGTAGATCTCATTTTCAACGGCAACGGGGTTCGCTATGTACTAAGGTACTTGCGACGGCATAATATGACCTAGCCATGACACGCAACGTCCTGATCATTGAAGACGACCCCGATATCTCACGCTTGATCAAGATTAACCTGCAGGATCTCGATTGCGCATCGGTGATCGCAGGGGACGGACGTGAAGGCCTTGACGTCTTTAAGCATGAGCACTTTGATCTGGTGGTATTGGACCTGATGTTGCCGGGGATGGATGGGTTGTCGGTCTGTCGTGAGATGCGAAAGGGTGGGGCTTATGTCCCGATTTTGATGCTCACCGCCAAGTCTACCGAGTTAGACCGTGTGGTCGGGTTAGAGATGGGGGCGGATGATTATCTGACAAAACCATTCAGCATCCCCGAGTTAATGGCGCGGATCAAAGCGTTATTTCGACGAGTGGATGCCCTTAGCCACAAAACCCCGGAGAAGGAAGCGGAGAAACAGTTAATCGAACATGTCGGCATGAGGATAGATGTCGAGCGGCGCCAGGTTTCGATCGATGACCTATCAGTGGAGCTGACTGCTCGCGAGTTTGACTTACTGGTTCACTTTGCGCGCCACCCAGGACGGGTGTTCAGTCGGGTTCAGCTGCTCGACGCTGTATGGGGTTACAGCCACGAAGGCTACGAGCACACGGTCAACACTCACATCAATCGGCTGCGGGCAAAGATTGAAGAAGATCCATCAAAACCTCGCCACATTCAGACGGTGTGGGGTGTCGGCTACAAATTTGCAGAGTGAGCAGTGCTCAATACCCTATACGCAAAATTGTCTTTGGGCCTGGTCATACTGTTGATCGTGATCGGGCTGCTTTACGCCTCTATCAGTAGCACCATCACGCGCAATTACCTGCAAGAAGTCAACCAGCAGTTCAACCGTAACCTTGCGCGTGATTTAGTGGCCGATCGCAATCTGGTAGCGGAGGGACGCATCGACCAACAGGCCTTGGCGGAAACCTTTCGCCAATACATGGTGATCAATCCCAGCATTGAAATTTATTTGATCGATCTTGAGGGCAGCATCCTCTCTTACTCTGCCGACCCCGGAAAGGTTAAGCGAAAACGGGTATCGTTAGCACCAATCAAATCGTTTTTAGCGATGGACGAGCGCTACCCACTGCTGGGTGATGACCCACGCAGCCACGATGGGAAAAAAGCATTTTCGGTTACCCCGGTACCCAATCAACAGCGGCCTGAGGGTTATCTTTACGTAGTGTTGCGGGGCGAACAGGTTGATCGGGTGGAGCAGATGATACGCGAGAGCTACTTCCTACGCATGAGTGGGTGGGCGGTCGCGGCGAGCCTCGGCTTCGGTCTGGTGGTAGGGCTGGTGGCGTTTCGTCTATTGACTCGACGGCTGCAGCGTCTATCGGCGCTAATGGAGGAGTTCGAGCACAGCAAGTTTGACTCCGAGCGCACCTACGGCGTCGATGACGGCCGCTCGGCTGACGAGGTGGATCGGCTCGGCATCACCTTCGACCGCATGGCCCACCGAATCCGCGAGCAAATCGAGCAACTACGGGAACAAGATGCGCTGCGCCGTCAACTGGTTGCCCAGGTGTCCCATGATCTGCGTACCCCCCTCGCCTCAATTCAGGGTTATCTCGAGACCCTACAGATTAAGGGGCAAGAACTGGCCGAGGAGCAACGCGCGGATTTTCTCAGCACGGCTCTCAAACAGGGGCAGCGGCTCAGCCGTATGGTTGAGGAGTTGTTTGAGCTGGCCAGCCTAGATGCGCGCGAGAAAGCGCCGGTGTTGGAGCCTTTTAACCCGGCCGAGTTGGTGCAGGATGTGGTGCAGAAATATCGGTTGCGGGCGGAACAAAGAGAGATTGCCCTGGAGTTGGTTACTGCGGCTGATTTACCCTTTGCGCAAGGGGATATCGGTATGACCGAACGGGTTCTAGATAATCTCTTGGACAACGCCTTCGCCCATACGCCCGATGGTGGTCGCATCGTCGTCAAACTCAACGTGGATGAGAGGAGGCTCTCGGTGGCCGTGACAGACAGTGGGAAGGGTATCGCCAAAGACGATCTGCTCGCAGTGTTCGAACCTTTCTTTCGCGCCGATGCAGCACCTGCCGACGGATCTCATGCCGGACTCGGTCTGGCGATAGCCAAACGCATCATGACATTGCAACACGGTGTAATTTTTGCTGCGAACGCCCCGCGGGACGGTGCTACCTTTACCTTTGAGCTGCCCTTGGCTCCTACCTGATATCCGCGGACTTAGCTCAATCCGGCTTCTGTTAGCAAATTGTGAATATTTTGTGACGTCGCTGTAATTACTCTGCCCGATACTTGTTATTTCAGGCACAAAGTTCGTGCACATGCATTGCGAGGCAATGACAATGGTACAAAACTTTAAATCTATTTGTCCGTTATATCGGCGCCGTGTCACCCAGAGAGTCGGTAGCGCCGTTGTGGCTGGCGTCGCTTTGCTGGCGTCTTATGGCGCCATGGCCGAGAACTTCAGCTTCAATAGCGGCGACCGCCGCGTCGCACTGTACGAGCTTTTTACCTCCGAGGGCTGTAGCAGTTGCCCACCGGCAGAGGCATGGTTGGCTCGGCTCAAACAGGACCCGCGGCTATGGAAGGAGATCGTACCGCTGGCATTTCACGTGGACTACTGGGACTACCTGGGGTGGAAGGACAAGTTTGCCCAGCGGGAGTACTCAGCTCGACAGTACCGCTACCAGGCAATGGGCAATATCCGCACCGTCTACACGCCAGGCTTTGTGGTCAATGGCCGCGAGTGGCGGGGTTGGTTTCAAAAGCGAAACCCCGAAGTGACGGACGCAGCAGCCGGTAATTTGACCGTCAAACTGGAAGGTGAGCGGGTGACGGCGCAGTATCAGAGAACTGACAACAATCAACAACCGCTGGTGCTCAACCTCGCCCTGCTCGGGTCGGGCCTGCAATCGAGGATCGCCGGCGGGGAGAATCGGGGGCGAACGTTAAAACAGGATTTCGTGGTGCTAAAGCACGTCACCGTGCAGTCGCCGGGCGCCCACTGGCAGATCCCGCTTCCATCTGCGGAAAAGGTGAACGCTGATCGGTTGGCTCTAGCCGCGTGGGTGAGCCGAGTGGGGGACCAAGTGCCGCTGCAGGCCACCGGCGGGTGGATCTCGAGCGCGATGAGATAGGGTCTCCTACCTCGGCGCGCGTTTTGAATCAAATTTCGTGAGGACAAGTTTATGAAAACAGTAGGTATTTTTGCTCTGGTGGCATTAGCTGCTTTGGGTCTGTTGCGGGTAGTCGCGGGCGACGCGATGGAGAAAGAGGTAACAACCAATGAGGCTGAATACGCAGTGGCCACATTTGCCGGTGGTTGTTTCTGGTGTGTGGAAGCGGACTTTGAAAAGCTTCCGGGTGTGGTTGAGGTGATTTCCGGATACAGCGGGGGGCGTGTGCCAAATCCAACCTACAAGCAGGTCTCCGCCGGCGGGACAGGACATACCGAAGCCGTACAGGTCCACTATGATCCCGAGCAAATTTCCTATGAAGGATTGTTGGAATCGTTGTGGCGGCAGGTCGACCCGACCGATGCCGAGGGACAATATGTTGATCGCGGGCGTCAATACCGCCCGGCCGTCTTTTATCACGACGAGGCACAGAAACGGGCGGCCGAGCATTCGCTAGCGAAACTCGATAAATCGGGTCGCTACAGCCGGCCGGTCGCGCTCGAGATCGTACCGTTCGAGCGCTTCTATAAAGCCGAGGCGTATCATCAGGACTATTACAAAAACAATCCACTTCGTTACAAGTTCTATCGTTCGCGGTCAGGACGGGATCAATATCTGGAAAAAACCTGGGGCAGCGAACTGCACATTGATCTAAGCAAATATAAAAAGCAGGAAAACATGTCTCAGTACTCGAAGCCGTCAGATGAAGAGTTGAAAAAGAAGCTCACACCTCTGCAGTACGAGGTGACTCAGCAAGAGGGTACCGAGCGCCCGTTCAAAAACGAGTACTGGGACAACGAGGGCGAAGGGATCTATGTGGATGTTGTTTCGGGAGAGCCGCTGTTCTCATCGACCGATAAGTATAAATCCGGAACCGGTTGGCCCAGCTTCACCAAGCCGATTGATGAGGCGTATGTCAAATCAAGAACTGATTACAAGCTCATCTTCCCGCGGACCGAGGTCAGGAGTAAATTTGGCGACTCGCACCTTGGGCACGTATTCAAAGACGGTCCCAAGCCTACCGGTCTGCGGTACTGCGTAAATTCCGCGGCATTACGTTTTATTCCAAAGCAGAACCTGGCCGGAACAAAGTATGCGGCGTATGTTTCAATGTTTGAGTAAGCACAAACGGCGAGCCCAATAACAGGCCGGATTCCTCGCTTCGCTTGCAAGAATTCGGGCCCACAATACGTAATCTGAACGACGCAGCCGGGATCTTAGCCAACGCAGCCGCGGGCTCAAGCGCAAATCAAATCGCGTATCCTGTCCCCCGGATTCACAAATCGCGAGCGGACTTAAACAGGATTCGGTACAGCAGTTCCGCGGCGCGCTCGGCGCCGAGCGCAGAGAAGTGGTATCCAGATCGGAAGAACAGGTCCGTGGCTGGCCCGGGATATTCATCGAGAAGCTGCCGCCCGTCGATGACCGTTGCCCCCAGCTCCCGGGCAAGGCCTGCCCCCGCCTTGGAGTAAGCGACGCGGACCGCGTTGCTCGTATAGCGGCCGTCATGGCTTTGTATGAAGAATGCCGGCACGCCGCCGTAAGCGCGCACTAGCGCGACAAACCGCCGCAGGACCTCGAGGTAATTGTGCACCACCGCGGGATCAGCGGGCTGGTCGTAGTGTTCCAATAATACGCCACCGGTCCGTCGCCACGGGACGAGATTCCATCGATACAGTTGTGGCAACACCTGATAATCGAACACACGCACCAACAAGACGTTGCGTTTAAACCAGCGATTCTGGTCCAGATTGGTGGCGAACGCCCCGTACTCTCCCCGCCTCACCCGAGAGCTTAGATCGATGCCCTGCGCGGCGAGTTGTACCGCGTTTCGGATCTCGTTCACTCCGGAGTGGATGATCACAAGATCGGGTCTGAGCATCGGAATATCTTTTTGCGCGCGCGCAAACGCATGCCCGAGCGACCACACAATCGCACCCGCGTTCAGCACCTGGTCTGCAGGGTGGCGCGTGCTTCGCAGCAACTGCTCCAGTTTCGCCGGCCAAGTCTCGGTGTCCGACAGGTTATAACAGAACGTCGTCGATCCGCCGTAGACGATGACCCGCACGGCACCGGCGGGTTTGGGATCGATGACCCCCTCGACATTGCGGAAACCATAGTCGTTAGTCTGAGCCCGGGTGTTGTAGGCGTTCTCTTGGTGCTGGGCACCGAGCACGTTGTCATAACGCCACAACCCGTAGGTCTTACCGGGGACCCCGTGTCGCACGTGGATGAACAATCTCAGCCCACCTTCCAAGATTGCCGTACCTGCGAGGATCAAAATCGCAAAGTAGGCGATCCAAAACAGCTTCGTCTTTGGTCCGGGGCGGTTACCCATACGGCTCCATCGAGCAGTGCAGCAACTTGGTCGAGAATATCCACATCACTGAAACTATGCGCCCAAAATCCGTGATCTACCGACCCATCGGCCCATGCGCGTTCATGGTTTGGGTGAGGCGGTAGAAACATTCTTTGCGTGACACCGCAATAACCCCCGTTCCAACTCGATGGCGCGCACAAACCCTCGCCATTCTAATGCTTTTCCTCTTCGACTTACCAAATCAATCAACCATCAACGCGACAAGATGATCGACCCATCCGGTGTCCCGTGGCGACGTTTACGAACAGTTTAATTGGCGTTTATTCTTTCAAGGACGCGGACCCCTTGAAGTTATGAACTCAGGCGCGCGTGGTGAGCGGGACGCGCAGGGTGACGTCGACGCCGGACACGCCCTCGCGGTTGGCGACCCGCAGCTGGCCGCCGTGATGCACCGCAATGCGGTTGGCAATAAACAGTCCGATGCCAAGATGCGGCTTGCCCTCGGTGTTGGGCCGGTGCGACGCCATGCCCACGAACAGGGCCTGCAGCACGTGCTCGGGAACACACGGCCCCTCGTTGCGCACACTGAGCTTTACCCAGTCGCGGTTCTGATTGAGGACGAACTGAATCTGGCTGCCATCCGGGGCAAAATCCAGAGCGTTGTCTTTCACCTTGTCCAGCAGCTGTGCGATGCGCACGTCGCTGCCGCGGGTGTGCACGCCGGCCGGCGGCCCGTTGTAGACCAGATTCGAGCCCGGATTCAACTGTGCGGAATTGGCTACGTACTCACGCACCAGCACCGCCAGATCGAATACCTCGGGCGGCTCCTGTTTCAGGGCATCCTCGATGTGCGCGGCCTCGGTCAGGCTGTTGACAATCAGTTCCAGCTGGCGCGTCGCCTGCTGCGCGTTTTTGACCAGCGCCGCGCTGTCTTCTCTGGGCGCCTGCTGGGCCAGCTTCTGTAGCGTCATGCTGATCGTATTGACCGGATTCAGGATTTCGTGGCGCAGGGTGCGCGGCACGGTTTCCAGAAATCCGGTGTAGCGTTGCAGACGCCCAAGCAGACCGGAGATACCGCGCGACAGATCGCCCAGATCGTCGCCCGCCGCCTGATCGATCTGCAGCGCGCCCTTCACGATCCGGCCGTTAGTATCGATGGCGGCGCCGGCCTCGCGCCGCAGGCGTCGAATGCGAACTGCCAACCAGGTCCCGAACAACAGCAGGCCGGCCACCACCAGCATCAGCACCGCAAAGGTCGCCAGCGCCACCTGACTCAGCGTGTCGCGCTGCAGATCGAGGATGCGCGCGCTGTTCTTCTCCAACAACACGGTGCCCATCACCTGGTCGCCGGCGTAGATAGGATGCGCAGCAACAATCAGATCGTCACCGCTGCGCGCGTCACGGCGATGCAGTACATTCTGCCGGCCGGCCAGCGCGTCCTGCAGCAGGTCGTGACTGATGCGGTCGGTGTCCGCGCACAAATCCCCGGCAATATCCTGGCCGCCCAGCACCGCGCGCACCCGCCCGTAACGGTCCACCACACAGATGCGCGCGTCGGACCGGCCCAGGCCCTGGATAATGCGTTCGAGTTCCGGGGACCGCACAATCAGACGGTTCAGGTCCTCGGACCAGGCCTTGGGCACAGTCGCCACCACCGCCTCAATCGGCCGCTCGTTGGCGTCGTCCACGTCCACCACGCTCAGGCCGAGGCGCTTGGGATAGCCCAACCACGCGGCGGGAAAACGGAATTCAACATCGTAGCTATGGCCGCGCTCGTGCCATTCGCTGCGCACCGGCAGCGCCTGGCCGGTAGTCGGATACCGCCAGTTGGGCTCGACTTCATAGGCGCTCACGGTGCCGGGCCCTTCGGTGACCATCACGATGCGACGAATCTCACCGTCGTCGCCAAACAACGACAGGCGCACGTGATCGCTGCGGTCCAGGCTGCGGTAACGCGGGTGCCGGTACACGCGCTGCGCATCGGTGACGTTCACGAAGCCATAAATAAATTCACCGCGCTCGCCCAACGCCAAGTTGAACGCGAGCGACGCCGCGAGTTCGCCGGTACGTGTGTACACCGTGCTCTCCGGCCCGTACCGCTTTCTCCGCTCCAGCACCTTGCCCCACTCGGTGGCGTAGCCGTCGATCTGGATCGAGCTCTTGATCGGGTACGCGTACAGCGCATTCTGCTCCAGCCAGTTGTTGTCCGGACTGCCAGACAGATCGAACCATTCGGGGCGATCGTGCAGCACCGTGGCCACCGCGCGCACCGCCAGCGACTGCGCTTCCTCCTGACCCTTGAGCAGGAACTCCTTCATCTCCTCGATGTAGCGATAGCCCAACCATGGTATCGCCAGCAACACCGAACTGAACAGCAGCAGGCGGCCACCGAGACTCAATCGACGCCGCTTCATCGGCACACCCAGTGGTATCCGTACCCGTATTTGGTCCGGATGCAGTCGAACCGCGGGTCGACGTCTTTGAATTTTTTTCGCAGATGCACGATATGCGTGTTGATGGTGTTGTTCTCCACCACGCCTTGCTTGGTGGCGTCGGCCAGATCGTCGTAGCTGGCGCCGTTCGCGCGCTCGACCAGAATATTCAACAGGTCAAACTCGGTGGGCGTCAGCTCCAGCGCGTGCCCGCCCCAACACACGCGCATCGATGCAGTGTCCAGTTCCAGCTTACCCAGTGTGCGCAGCTCGCCGCGCTCGGCGCGCCGGTTCTTGCGGTCCTGGATGCGGAACAACGAAACGATGCGCGCAAGCAGATACTCGAACGTGACCGGTTTGGTCTGATAATCCCAGGCGCCCAACTGCAGCCCGTAGATCTTGTCGATCTCGTTGCCGCGGCTGGTGAGAAAGATCACCGGCAGGCGCGGATCGCGTTCCTGCAGGTAGCGGCAGATCTCGAAACCGCCGCCGATCTCCTGACCAAGGATGATATCCAGGATCGCCAGGTCCGGCAGCGCACGCCCGAACGCGTGCAGCGCCCGCTCGCGATCCTCGAAGTCCTGCACCCGGTAGCCTTGCTCGCGCAGCGCCTGCGCATAGTGCGCGCGCTGCTGTGGATCGTCTTCCACGATGGCGATGGTTTTCATTGGGCACTCCAAACCGGCACTAGCCCGCGTATTGCACCAGTATCCGGGAAGCTGGCGCAGGACTGGGGCGGCTGAACCCCCTGCTGTGCGGGGACAAGCGCCGGCTGGAGCGAAAGCCATAGCCGTAGCTATGGCTTAAGTGAAGGCCAAGTTCAGGCGTGCCTGAACCAGCCAGAGCCCGGATAGGACACCGGCCGTATACAAAACGTACCCCGGCCAACAGCGGTGACTCCGATTGGTATAAACAGTTCTTCAATCAACGACCTCAAGGCCGGTGGCCGACTGGTGCAATATGCGGGCTATAGACTGTACCTGAGCGCCGCACGCTTGTTGAGCCGGTAACGAACATCTCCATGATTTCTCCATGATTTCTCCATCTCCGCACCAAGATTGGCCGGCGTTGCGCTGGTTGAATGGGCTTCCCAACAACAAACCGGCGCGGCCAGGAGGAAGATCCTGCCAGGGACGGCGGCGCTGGTCCCGTCAAAAAAGGGACGCGTATGAAAAAAAATCTCGCGATTGCTTCCGGCGCACACACCCGTGTCGCTAACCCGGCCCGAACACCCACCAAGCGAAACGTCACGACCGGCTTGCACCAGTGTGCGCAGGCCATGCTGCTCAGCCTCGGGTTACTGGCCCCGGTGTTTGCGGTCCCGCCTATCGACGTGCGGCCGCAGGACGCCACCCAGGGCAGTCTGTGGCTGCGCGAGGACAGCGCAGCGCGCTATGCACCAGCACCGACCCTGGACACCGACGTCAGCATGGACATCACCGGTATGCTCGCTCGCGTGCACGTGCGCCAGCGTTTCACTAATCCAGGCCAGTCGTGGGCCGAAGGCATCTATGTGTTTCCGTTGCCGGAACTCTCGGCGGTCGATCACATGCGACTGCACATCGGCGAGCGCGTGATCGAGGGCCAGATCAAGGAGCGCGCCGCGGCCAAGCGCACTTATGAACGCGCCAAGCAGGCCGGCAAGAAGACTTCACTGGTTGAACAAGAACGCCCCAACATCTTCACCACATCGCTGGCCAACATCGCGCCCGGCGAGTCGATCACCGTGGAAATCGAATATCAGCAGACAGTCCGTTACCTCGACGGCGCATTCCGGTTGCGATTCCCGATGGTGGTCGGGCCGCGCTACATACCGGGCATGCCGGTGGGCGCGGCAGAACAGGTGCCCGCGTTCGCCGGCACCGGCTGGGCGCAGGCCACCACCGAGGTGCCGGACGCGGCGCGCATCACGCCGCCGGTCCAGCATCCCAAACACGGGCCGATCAATCCGCTGTCGCTGGACATCCGGCTCAACGCCGGCGTACCGCTGGGTGAGGTGAGCAGCCCGTATCACGCCATCACCCACACCAACGAAGCCACGGGTATCCATCGTGTGCGGCTGGCCCAGGACACGGTACCCGCCGACCGTGACTTCGAACTGGTGTGGCGCCCGCAGACCGGCTCGGCACCGAACGCCGCGTGGTTCGTGAAACGAGTAGACAATCATCAGTACGGCCTGCTGATGGTGGTGCCGCCGCAGCAGCAGAGCGAGGCGGCCCGCGTCGCCCGCGAGGTGGTGCTGGTGATCGACAACTCGGGATCCATGCACGGCGACTCCATCGCCCAGGCGCGCGATGCGTTATTGCTGGCGCTGGAACGGCTCACCGATGCCGACCGCTTCAACGTGATTCGCTTCAACCACACCACCAACAGCCTGTTCACGCACCCGCGTCCGGCCAACGCCCACAACCTGGCCCTGGCCAAACACTTCGTCAACAATCTGCGCGCCAGGGGCGGCACCGTAATGCTGCCAGCGTTGCAACTGGCGTTGACCGGCCAAACCGAACAGCGCACCACCAGCCAGGTCATCTTTCTCACCGACGGCAGCGTCGGCAATGAAAAACAACTGTTCCGGGTGATCCGTAAACAACTGGGCAACCGCCGCCTGTTCACCATCGGCATCGGCTCGGCGCCCAACAGCTACTTCATGCGCAAGGCAGCCGAATATGGGCGCGGCACGTTCACCTACATCGGCAAGACCAGCGAAGTGATGGAAAAGATGGCCGGGCTGTTCCGTAAACTGGAACAGCTCGCGCTCACCGATCTGCGCATCGAACTGCCGCCCGACATGCAACTCGAGATGCTGCCCAGGCAGATCCCCGACCTGTACCTGGGCGAACCGCTGCTGCTCGCGTTTCACAGCCAGCAGTTGCCGCCGTGGATCACGCTGCACGGACGCTTCGGCAACCAGCCGTGGCAGACCCAGGTGATGCTCGAGGGCGGTGGCCGGGACGCGGCACTGGCGCCTGAGTGGGGACGCCGCAAGATCGCGCAGCTGATGACCAAGCTGCACGCCGCGCAGACGGTCACTGCGCGCCAGGCGCTGCGCAGCGAGGTCATCAACACCGCGCTGTCCCACCACCTGGTCAGCCAATACACCAGCCTGGTCGCGGTCGACGTGACCCGGGTTCGCGAGCGCAATGCGTTACTCACCCGGCACGCACTGCAGACCAACCTGCCCAAGGGCTGGTCATACGAGCACGTGTTCGGCGTCCCGCAGACTGCGACCCCGGCCCAGCTGCAGCTCCTCCTCGGCATGGCCCTGTTGCTGCTGGCGGCGGGCACGCACTATCGGTGGCGCCGAACACGATGCTGAAACCGAGATCGAAAACGATGCTGGCCGCGGCGCTGGCCGGCGTCGGTGTCTGGCAACTGGGCGCCGGGGCCTGGATCCACGTCAAGGCGCAGCTCGCGCAGCTGCTTGTGGCGCGGGCGTGGGCGCAGACCGTGGCCGGCGACACGAACGTCCGGCCGTGGCCATGGGCCGACACCTGGCCGGTGGCGCGCCTGCGCATTTTGTCACGGGGGCTGGATGTCATCGTGTTGCACGGGCACAGCGGACGCAGCCTCGCGTTTGCACCCGGCCTGGCGCCCGGCAGTTTGCCGCCTGGCCAACCCGGCACCACCGTGATCAGCGCTCATCGCGACACGCATTTTTCTGCGCTCGCCGGGCTTAAGGTGGGCGCGGTGATCGAGCTGCAGACCGCCACTGGACACTGGCGCTACCGCACTGTTTCGACAAAGGTGATAGACACGCGCTCGGATCGGATCGTCAACGATCCGCTGAATGATGAACTGGTGCTGGTGACCTGCTACCCGTTTGACGCGCTGCTACCGGGCGGCCCGCTGCGCTACGTCATTTATGCAACTGTTGATATGGAGACCGATATGAAATCTGCCCCCCGTGTCGATGCTGAATAATGACTTATTATGCGGCGCCTTCATGATCTGCGATCCGTTCGACTGAGGCCCTGAAACACTTGAAAGAAAGCTCAAACTCCCAAGCGGGTAAGAAATGTACAATCATATAAGGAGTCATCGGCGTTCCATCTTTCAATTGCCCGCGTTCCTCAACACCAAATACCAAATCCATGATGGGGTTTTGGTTATTAAATCCTGCCATCTTGATGTTTGCACAATCTTCAAACCTGAAGAGCACAGCGAACGGATTCCTAACAGCACATAATTTCAGCTGGACCGTGATTTGAGGCCCGATGTAAATACCATCTTCAGGTCGTACGTCACCGCGCCAAATCTTAAAATCTTTTATTTCTGCATCGTGAAAATTTGGCCAAGCGCCTTGTTCATCCAAAATTAGTTCGCTTCCCGTGATTAGCAATTTTGGATCGGTTTCATTCATAACGCATAACGTTCGCCGTGAGGCGCCAGAAAAGACGCGCCAGCGGCCTGCTGGTCGTACCCCAAGGTGTTGTTAGACACCATACTCAACCTACATTGTAAATAGTATAAAGCACGATCGCGGCAATACTGAGCAATACAATAGATTGAAACAACCCGAACCATTTTCTGACTTTGGTCTTTGATAGATAACCCCCAACAGTAAATAACAGAACATCGCAGAAGGGTCTGACCCCGTTTTTACAATACACAACGGCCATTTAAAGGAACAGTTGCCAATAACAGTTTAAAGAGTCCCGGTCCGAATCGTAAACGGCACCACAATTGTGATCGTTGATTCGTCTCGCAAAAAATACAAACCGGATTTTTAAACTACGCTCTGCGAACCGGAAGGAACATCAACCGCGCATATCAGAGTTGTCAGGTCAACGCGTTGCTTTGCCGTTGCGGGGATGAGTCGAATCGGTCGATTCGAAATGGACCAATAGGATACTCGGTTACACCGGTCGTCACCAAGTCGGCAATAATACTCCCGACTATCGGACCCAATTGAAATCCATGAGCAGAAAATCCAAACGCGTGGAAAGCACCTTCCTGTTGACTTGGTCCGATAACCGGTATTCCATCCGGCATGTACCCCTCAATTCCCCCCCAGCAACGAACGATCCTTGCACCGCGCATGGTTGGTAAGATTTGTGCCGCCGTCCGCGCATTTCCCGCAAGCCCCCCAAGTTCGAGGCTTGCGGTGTTGGTGTTTCTAACTGCGTTCCCCCTAACGCCACCACCAATCAATACTGTTCCGTTCGCGAACTGCTTGAGGGACAGCGTGCGTCCCTGCGCACCGACCACCGGTTTCACAAAAAACGGCATGCGAGCGGTGATCATCAGCATTGGGGCATAGGCCCGCAACGGAACCGGCTCTCCAAGCATTGCCGCGATGTGGTCACCCCACGCCCCGGCGCAATTGATCAGTACCGGCGTCTGCAGCGGATCGGCCGATGTTTCTATCCGCCAAGTTCCTTGACGCCTGTCAATCCCGAGAACACACACCTGTTCCAGGATGCGAACGCCGAGCAATTCAGCCTTGCGTTTGAAGGCCATGGTGGTGCGGTACGGGTTGGCGTGGCCATCGTCTGACACCACCATCCCGCCCACGCAGTGCGGCGACACAGCCGGCAGCAGTTCGCGCAGCTCCTCTGGTCCAATGACGACTTCGTGGTCGAATCCCGCGTCGCGAACGAGACGCACCCGTTCCTCGAGCGCCCTGGCCTCATCTTCATTTTCAGCGACCCGCACCTGAGCGCTCGGTACGAACTCGCAGTCATCGTCTACCAGTTCTCCGATATTATGCCAAAGCCCCATGGCCGCTACCGACAACGGGATCTCCGGTAAAGCACGTCCCAATCTGCGAACGCCACCGGCATTGACTCCCGATGCATGACGAGCCACGTAGTCTTTTTCTACGACGACAACACTGATGCCGCGACGGGCTAAATGGACGGCACACGAACAACCATGTATGCCGCCACCGATGACCACGGCATCAGCAGTACGGACCATGTCCGTCTCCTCTCGACATCATGCATTCCCTATTCCATTGCCGCGGGGGCTTGGAGTTCAGCTAACTCCTCCAACAATAAGGGTTTAATGGGGGGTCGCAAACGATAATAGCCGATCTCTGATACCGGCAGGTCGGTTAAATCCGCAATGAGTTCCGACACTGTCAATCCGCACAAGCGACCCTGGCAAGGTCCCATGCCGCAGCGGCTGAAACTTTTCAGCTGATTGGGACCCACACATCCCACCGCGACTGCCTTGCGGATCGCGGTCACATTGACTTCCTCACATCTGCATACGACGGTCTCGTCATGGGGTGGAACGCGGAAACACTTCACCGGCCGGTACAGCGTTTCAAGAAACGGCCGGATGCGCCGTTCGGCGGTGAGACCGGCGCGCGCCGGGGCGGCGCGTCGATCCCGCTCGTGGGCACCGATCGTACCGATCCGATACAAGGCGCCCAGGCCCGCAATGCGTCCCTGATGTTCCGCAGCCAGGGCGCCGTTGATGCCGGCTCCATCCCCAGCAATAGCGATCCCCTCTACCGTGCTCTCACCCCACAAATCGGTGATCGCCTGCCAACAGAGTTGGGCTTCGTTCCACGTGTGCCCACAGCCGATTGAGTAAGAGAGGTTGACGTTGGGTACCACCCCTTGATGCAAAAAAACCTGATCGGCCTCGATGCGCTGCCAGTCGCCGCCTCGCTGATACTCGACGGCGGACACCGCATCTTCGCCCAGCATGCGTAAATCCGTAACCCCACGGATCAACGGCACACCCGCCTTGTTAATACCGCGCAGCAATTGGATGCCCTTTATCAGATATTGCGGCGCCCGCAGCGCGCCGGCAAGATGGCGGGCGGCACGAAAATAGTTAGACCTTGGGGTTGTGTCGAGCACTGCCTTCACCGCTACACCGGCTTGCAGATATTGCCACACAACGAGATACAGCAACGGTCCGGTACCGGCAAACACCGCACCGTCGGCCGCCAATGCAGCGGACTTTAAAAGAACCTGCGCGCTGCCTGCAGTCATCACCGACGGCAGTGTCCAACCGGGGACCGGGAACGGGCGTTCGAGCGCACCGGTGGCGACAATCACTTGATCTGCAGTGAGCAACATGGCGCTCCCGTCGACGGTTACGCCGATCTCTCTGGTTGGCGAAACCTGCCATACGGTTGCGCCCGGGACATAATCAGCGCCGCTATCCCGCAAGGTCTTGGTCAGTTTTGAACCGTGCCAGTAGTCCGGCCCGAAAACAGCGCGATCCACCGCCGCCGGGGTCTCGACGGCACGGTAGATCTGCCCGCCTGGCGCCGGCTGCTCATCGAACACGACGCTCGCGGCGCCAAACGCGGCGGCCTCCGCCGCCGCCGCCATTCCCGCCGGACCGGCACCGATGATCGCCAGCTGGTAATGGCTTTTCATTCTGCCGGGTCCGATTCCGCTTTTGCATCCGGGCCGATCTGGGCCACACCATGCTGGCGTTTGATCAACATACCTTCGCGGACAGTCCGCATACACGCTTGCTGATTGGGCTCACCATCGATCACCACCAGACACTCGAAGCATATTCCCATCATGCAATAGGGACCGCGGGGCTCTCCGGATACCGGCGTCTCGCGGCAACTCCTAATGCCCTCAGCGAGCAGCACCGCGGCGACGGATTGCCCCGGCGGCGCCATGATTTCCTTATCCTCGAAGATCACCTTAACGAGGTCGCGGTCACCGTCGCCGACCTTAGTGAACATCAAACCTCCTCGCGCTGAATGCATCAAATTCCGGCGGCAGCGCTCCCTCGGCGATCCACCGCGGCAAGTCAAAGGCATGGGTTGCGGCAAGCGTGATGCCGCTGTGCGCGGCCGCGCAAAAGGCGCCGGGACAGGATTCGGATTGATCGTATATCGGTATGCCATCAGGGGTCATCACCCGCAGCGCGCCCCAGGCCCGCACGATCCGCGCACTGCGCAGAAACGGAAAGGCTCGCGTGGCGCGGCGGGCAATCTCCGCCATAATGTCCGGCCGCGTACCATCGTCAAACCCAACATCTTCATGCGAATCGCCCATCAGCACACTGCCCTCGGTTGTCTGACGCACGTGCAGGGTCGGGATACGCAGAAAAGAACGTACCTTCTCCGAGACCAGGATCTGCCCGCGCAGTGGGTGAACCGGCACTCGGAGACCAACGTCGGACGCTAGTTTCGCGTTTGCGAGACCCGCCGCCAGCACAAGCTTTTGCGCACGAACAGTTTCGTTTCCGGCTTCCACATCAAACGCCCCAGCAAGCGGACGGATCCTGTGCACCGGTGCGTTGATGAGGGCGCGCCCGGCGCGATTGCGAAACCCCGCATGGAGTCCGCGCAAAAGAAAAAGCGGATTGGCGTGACCGTCCAACGGTGAATAGGAGCCGCCGGTGACATCCGGGCCCAGCCCCGGGAGCATTTCCGAAAGCATCCGGTGGTCCAGCATTTCATATTGGAAACGCCCTTCGGTCTGCGCCTCGAGCTGCTTCATAACAGCAGCGCGGTCCGTGAATTCCTGTTCTCCCAGACAAAGGTGAACGCCGCCGGGTCGACTGTAAGCGATGTCAACACCAGTGACCTGTTTGACCTCCTCGGCCAATCTCAGCCAGTTGTCCGCAGACCGCCGCGTCAGGCTTGAATACGGCGGACAACCGATACCCTTGCTTTGCACCCACACCAGACCGAAGTTTCCACGCGCCGCGCGAAACGCCACATCTCCTTCGTCTATAAGAACCGTATCGAGCTTCAGTTCAGCAAGACCATAGGCGATCGCCGCGCCGACCACACCCCCACCGACGACTGCTGCGTCGCAATTTAGCATGATGGATTAACGCCCTTGGCCGACCAGTATCTTATCCAGACCGTAGAGACGATCGAGCAACAGCATAAATATAACGGTGATAAAGATAATCACCGCCGACAGTGATGAGATGAGGGGATCAATCGTCTCGGTTATGTGCTGAAACATACGCACCGGTAGTGTCGTCGTGCTGGGTGAGGCAACAAAAATCGTCATCGTAAGTTCATCGAAGCTAGTGATGAAAGCGAGCACCCAACCACCAGCGATGCCGGGAAGGATCAGGGGCAGCGTGATGCGCCGGAATGTCACCCACGGTGATGCGCCGAGGGAGACGGCGGCCGTCTCCGCAGACCGATCCATGCCGGTGACCGACGCCAACACCAGACGAAGACTGTAGGGCATGATGATGATGACGTGGCAGAGAACGAGTCCAATGAAGGTACCGTTCCATCCGACCGCGGTGAGAAAACGCAAAAACGACACCCCGAGCACGATATGGGGCACCATCAAGGGCGACAGGAAAAATGCGGTCAGCCCTCCTCGTCCGGGGAAGCGGTATCTGGCCAGTGCAAGGGAAGCCGGAACCGAGAGACCGAGCGCAATCGTTGCCGAAGCCAGTCCAATGTAGATGCTGAGCCAGAAGGCATCGATGAAATCGGGATTGTCCAAAATGGCGCGGAACCACCGCAGCGAAAAGCCATCGGTGGGCAGCGACAGATACCCTTTAGAGGTAAACGCGACCAGACACACGATCACCAGCGGCGCCAGTATGAAAATGATGAACAGCGTATGAAAAGCGAGCGCGATCGGACCGTTTTTACTCATTGGAATGCCTGCGCATATTTCTTTTCAATCACTTTGTTGTAAGTGGCGATGATGATCACATTCGCGATCAGCAACAGCACCGCGATGGCTGCGCCAAGCGGCCAGTTCAGCGTATTGAGGTACTCATCGTAGGCGGTGGTCGCGACCACCTTGAGGCGCCGGCCGCCCAGGATGGCGGGGGTTGCGAAAGCGCTCGCCGTCAGGGCAAAAACGATCAAGCAACCCGATAAGATCCCCGGCATAACCTGGGGAACGACGATGCGTCGTAACACAGTGAACTGCGATGCACCCAACGACAAGCCGGCCTGCTCGACGGCCGGATCCAATTTCTGTAATGAAGCCCACACCGACAGCACCATGAATGGGATCAACACGTGCACCAACGCGATAATGACGCCGGTGGTGGTAAATATCAGATGAATCGGTTTGTCGATGAGTCCAGCGCCCAACAACAACTCGTTCATGACCCCGCTGTCACCGATCAACAGCGCCCACCCCAGCGTGCGCACCACCACCGAGATCAACAACGGTCCGAGGATGGCCAGCATGAACAGGGACTTCCACGGATTGCGCATGCGGTGAAGGATGTAGGCCTCCGGCGTACCGAGTATCGCGCACAGCAGCGTCACGGCGAGGGAGATACCGAACGTCCTGAGAAAGACTTCGTGGAAGTACTCGTCGGTAACGACCTCCAGATAATTGCCGAAACCAAACCCCGGCAAGATCCCTTTATAGAAGTCGAAGCTGTTAAAGCTCAGCATCAACGTCATCACCAGCGGCGCCATGAACAACCCCAGGTACAGAAGTAACGCGGGGGCGCTGAGTAGATACGGAGGAAGGACCCGGGTTCTCGCGGTATCCGCAGCCATGGCCTTACTCCCCGACCAGCACCCTGATGCCGTCCACCGACCAGGAAATACCGACCTCCTCACCCTCCCTTGCGCTTTCCTGACCGGTGTTTTGCTGCGTCACCAATAACTGCCCGATTGAACTCTGAACCTGATACACCCAGTGGTTGCCGAGGAAAATTCTTGTCAGCACCTGACCTTTCAGCCTGCCATCTTCCGCGGCGGTCAAATGCAGTTTTTCGGGTCGCACCGACACGTTCACGCGTTCATCGACCGCCACACTACTATCTCGCGCTTCCAGTTCCGCTTCCCCGATCTGCACTGTGATCTTGTCCCCGTTGCGGGCCGTGACCTTGCCTTCCAGGAGGTTAGTTTTTCCGAGAAAATTGGAGACAAACAGATCTTCTGGAAACTCGTATGCGTCGTACGGGGCGCCGACCTGAACCAAACGGCCCTCGTTCATGACCGCCACGCGGTCGCTCATAGACATCGCTTCCGACTGGTCGTGAGTAACCAGGATCGTGGTCGTCCCCACCTTCTGCTGGATGGACCGCAACTCGATTTGCATGTCCTCACGAATCTTGGCATCCAGCGCCGACAACGGTTCATCGAGCAGCAGCACCTCGGGCTCAATGACCAGGGCACGGGCCAGGGCAACGCGTTGTCGCTGCCCGCCCGAGAGTTCTCGCGGAAAACGTTGTGCGAAATCCTGCAGGTGCACCAACTCCAATGTCTCCATGACCCGCCGCTTTCGCTCGTCTTTAGATACTTTACGCATCTCCAACCCAAAACTCACGTTGCCGGCCACCGGCATATGCGGGAACAACGCGTAACTTTGAAATACGATGCCGATGCCCCGCTGACTCGCCTTGACGTCTGTCATGTCTTTACCATCGATGACCACTCGTCCCCGCGTCGGCTCTTCGAAACCGGCGATCATTTGCAGCGTGGTCGTTTTGCCGCACCCGGAAGGGCCCAGCAACGAGACGAATTCTCCTTTCTCTACACTCAGTTCGATATCATCGACGGCGGCAAAGTCTCCATAACGCTTTACCAGGCCTTCGAGACGTAGAAATGACATGGTTGACCTCCTGAAAACCAAACAATCAGGCGGGGTCGCGACGATTTCGCGCCCCGCCTGATTCGCGCTTATCGTTCGACCTGCCGGGTCCAGCGCTTGGTCCATTCGGACCGGCTTGGGTTGATGGTGTCCCAGTCTACAGCGACGAGGTTGTTGATCTTCTGCGGTCCGTACGGAAGTTTCTCACCCAGTTCCTTGCTGAGAGTTACCTTCTTGTTGGTTGGTCCCCAACCCTTTACTTCCGCGATTTGTTTCTGAACGTCTGCCGACAAAATATATTGTATGAGTTTCTGCGCCAGATCCGGCACATCACTGCCAACCACCGGACACGTACCGATCATCAAAGCGATACCGCCTTCCTTTGGATAGACGAACTCAACGGGGAATCCGGTGTCGGCCAGTGACTTCACGCGTCCACTACCCCACACGGAGAGCGCAATTTCGTTGCTTTGAAACAACTCGGACATCTTGCCGGAGGACGGTTCATAGGTAAGCACGTTCGGCCCGACCTCTTCGACAAATGATTTGATACCCGGGTCGATCGCCTTTTCTCCACCTCCGCGAAGGCGGGCCATCATAATCAGTGCGTGCAAGCCGTAGGTGTTGGTAATGGGCGGCACCACGACCTTGCCCTTCAACTTGGAATTGGTAAGCGCTTCCCAGGAGGTCGGAGTGGCCCATCCATTCTTGGAAAACATATCCTTGTTGTAGGCGAGGCCGGTGACGACGAACCCAACACCGACCGCCTTTGTGGTTCCCATCTTCGCGATGTCGTAGATGTCAGTGAAGATAGCGGCGTCTTTGATTTCGTCACAGAACCCAAGCGCCACCGCCTGGTACATCGGGCCGTCATCCAAGAACACGACATCCAGTTCTTGATTGCCTTTTTGAGCCTGGAGCTTTGCCAGTGTCGTCGTGGAATTCCCTGGCACGTACACCACCTTGACATTGTTTGCTTTCTCGAACGGCGGAAGGATCTTTTCCTTCATAAGTTTCTCCGTGGAACCGCCGTAAGCACCAAAATAAAGCGTCTGCTGAGCCACAGAGGCAGCAGACAGGCTAAGACCAATTAGGAAGCAGCCGCCAAGTAGCGCGGTCTTTTTCATCAAAATCTCTCCTTTGGTTGTTAGATAAGTGTCGCTTTGTAGCTACGACTTTTGACGAACACATGGAACGCTAACACATCAACAATTTGACTTCTAACACTTTCTGAATTGACGGAGACAGCATACCTAATTCGAGCGAATTGGCCTGGATCTGTGCAAACGCAACCTCGGACCGAGCGCAAATCCAATTGAGTATACTGTCCCTCGAATTGGAATAATAAATCCGGAATTGAGATTGTCAGGTGTTAATTTCTTTTTGCATAAGAACGAACCCACATATGACGGTGCCAATGGGACGATCCAAATTTGGCGCGACAAAACAAGTTTCGTCAGCTTTTGCGTGAAATAACGCTAATCGGCTGTTTTTTCTTATCGGGATCCGCCGCACTCATCTACGAGATCTGCTGGATTCGGCAGGCCTCTTTAGTCTTCGGATCCACAGTCTATGCGGTGACGACGGTGCTCGCGGTCTTCTTCCTCGGACTGGCCCTGGGCAGTGAAGTCGCTGGCCGTGTTGCTCGCCGCCATGGTCATCCTCTGCGCTTGTTCGCGGTCCTCGAAATCCTGCTCGGGATGGTCGCGCTGCTAAGTCCGTACGGATTCCAGCTAGCGGACGATATCCAACGTTCCCTCTATCCCACGCTGTCGGTTGCTACATCACCGATGGTCGTAATGCGGTTGGCGTTGCTTGCGCTGTTGTTGTTGCCGCCGACGCTGATCATGGGCACCAGCTTGCCATTGTTCGTCCGGCAGTTCACTCAAAGTGAGTCCAGAATCGAACGATCCGTCGGATTTTTGTACGGCATCAATACCCTCGGTGCCGCTGCAGGTTGTGCCACCGCAGGCTTTATCCTGATCCCTGCCATCGGGATCGCCGCCGCCATCCAACTGGGAGCTGCGATCAATATAGTCGTTGGCATCATCGTAGGCTTAATCTCCGTGCCGGCGGCTCTCGTCCCCCCTGTTGGGGTCCGTCGCTCCCCGCGGCTGGATTATACCCAGACCCTGGTGGCAGTCCTCGTATTCGCGTCTGGAATGGTGGCCTTGGGGAACGAGGTCCTGTGGATACGTCATCTCTCGCTCTTGATCCGGAATAGCGTCTACACCTACACCATCACGTTATCCGTCGTGCTGTGCGGCATCGTCATTGGCAGTTTGCTCGTGTCGAAGTTCTGTACTCGGGTGTCGAGGAGAGCACTATTATTTGGTGCCATTCATATCCTACTTGCGATCATAGTGACAGCAGTGATGCGGCTGTCACCGCAGTCATGGCACTGGCTGGGAGGCGAGTTGTATGTGTACGTTGTTCTGCTTCTGCCCCCAGCAATACTTTCCGGGGCCGCCTTCCCCCTCGCAGTGCGTCTAATGGTGGACGACCCTGTAGAGTCGAGTTTCGGCGTCGGCCGTCTGTACGCAGCCAATACACTTGGCGGTATCGCTGGGTCGCTAATCGTCGGCTTTTTAGCATTGCCCTATCTGGGCCTGGCCATCAGCATAACGCTTACCACTGGGTTGAGCCTCGCCACGGGCCTTGCGGCCTGGTTGTTCTTGGAGCAGGACAGTGCGCGCGGGAGACGACGCGTGTTGGGTGCGACCGCCTTCGGGGCCGCCTGGTTGGCGATCCCGCTAGTGGTAGACACGCGGATTCCAGCTGACTTTCTTGCCGATCGCGGCAAACTCGTCGACTACCGGGAAGGGCTCAACGCCAACGTCGCAGTCGTGCGCGACAAAGGCGTACACCACCTCGAACTCGACCGCTGGTGGCAGGGTTCGAACGCCAAGAATCACCAAGCCGTCGCTGCCCACATACCTATGCTGCTACATCCGAATCCGCGAAGCGTACTGGTAGTCGGAGCTGGAACCGGCCAAACACCGAGCCGGTTTCTGATGTACAACATCGCTCGCCTGGATTGCGTGGACATTGAGCCGCAGGTGTTCGAGGTGATTCGTAATCACTTCGACAACAACTGGATGCAGGACCCGCGGGTGACTCTGCTACGCGACGACGGTCGTAATTACCTTAGCCTCACCGATGCAACCTATGACATCATCTCGCTCGAGGTCGGGCAGATCTTCCGGCCGGGGGTCGCAAGCTTCTACACGACGGAGTTCTACCAGCGGGCAAGAGCGCGTCTCCGGCCCGACGGACTCATTGCCCAGTTTGTGCCGTTGCCGTTTTTTACGCTAAAAGAATTTCAGATGGTGGTGCGCACATTTATGCATACCTTTCCCGCCAGCGTGCTGTGGTACAACACGTCAGAGCTTCTGCTGATCGGCGTCAACGGGGACCAGCTGTCTGTGCATCCAGACCGGCTCGAACTGCTGACTGACAACCGGCGGGTGAACGAGGACTTGCGCTACAGCCACTGGGGTGGCCCGACGCACTGGTTGCATCGACGTGACGCGTTTCTCGCAGGGTTCCTCACGGGCCCGGACACTCTGGCCGCATGGACAAAGGGTGCGCCGGTGTACCGGGACGACCGTCCAATCCTTGAATACGCGGCGAGCTTGGCGAGCGATTTACGCGCGAGCGAGATTTCGATTGTGGAACAATTGCGCCATCGACTGGATGAGGTCGACCAAGTGCTGGGGCTCGCTCTTGACGAGGCAACGAAGTCCTCCATTGAAGCGTTACGCAAAGCAAATCTAGGAGACATTGTCGCCAGTGCCCGCATCCGCCAGGCCACAGCCATTGAGCGGACCGGCGATTACACGACGATCGCGGCGTTGCTCACCGACGCACTGGACGCGAGCCCTGATCACGTGGTGGCCAACCGCATGATGGGAGACGTCCAGGTGCCGTTGGGCCGGGTGTCGGAGGCACTGCGTTACTACCATAAGGCCTACGCGCTGCGCCCGGACGATCCACTCGTCCGTCGCGGCCTAGGATATGCATTGCACCGCTTGGGCCGGGTCGATGAGGCAATCGCGCACTATCGTTTCGCGCTCCAAGCCTGGCCCGATGACGCCGACAGCCACAACAATCTCGGCGCGGCACTGGCAAGCCGGGGCGATTCCGGTGAGGCTCGTGAACACTTTGAAACCGCGCTCAGTTTGCGTCCAGACTTTTCCGATGCGAGACGCAATCTCACCCGCGCCCGGAAAGGACGCGGACAGTCACAGTAATAATGTCCGCGGATTAAGCTCGAGATAAGCACCACCACCGCTGCACAGGTGCCCGTCGGAGCACCGCCGCAGTTGCCGCACCAGTCATCGATCAGCCCTTGCGTAAACGCAGCGCCCCGAGACCAACAAGACCCATCAGGAAGATGAGTACGGTGGCCGGTTCCGGTGCGGTGACCTGACCGCGAATTTCTCCCCCTGGGAAGGTAGTTGAATGGATGTTGACGTACCAGCGGTCGTTCAGGAGATCGACCCCCTGGAGGGCGGTGATCGTTGTTGAGCCGATGGAGGGGTTGCCCGGGGCGATCCCTAAGAAGTTGACCTGAACCCCTGCGTTCTGGCTGGGAAGTGCCGGGCCGTGAAAGTGCGCCACCGTGATCGTGCCCGACAAGCCCGACCAGGCGATGTCCCAGCTCAATAAGTTGGTCACGTCGTCGAACATGACGGCGGCGGTACCCGTTCCCGTGCCCCCGGCGGCGCAGGTCCCTGCCCCGGCGTTGGCCTGCGTGCAATCCATGAAGGCGTCCAGGTTGATAATGGTCGCACCCACCGGCAGCGTCAGCAGGACGCCCAGCAGGAATGCCACGATAGATGTGCCGATGTTTTTCATCGCTTGCTCCCGTGTACCCATTAAAGCGTAGTGGGCCACCCCTGTCGGGCGGCTTCTCGATCGTCCGATTGGCGCCACGTCGAGCGAATGTCCAATTGGACACCTCAGGCGTGTCGGAACGCCCTTCGTTACACTGAAAGAGCCAAGCATAATTCACGCCATGTCTTCCAATGTCAGCAAAAACAAAGGGTAATAGATCGACGCCGGGGAACGGCTTGCCAAGATTGTAAAATTTTTCGACACTTAATCGGGAGGTATGCAACGGATACAAGCCCGGCCTCGACCCGTTTTTGGCCGGTTCACGAATCAGACGAGTCCACTTAGGTGCTCGATCTCACCGCTAATTCCGTTGCGCGTTATCGCCGCGGCATTTATTAAGTAGCACATGGACTTGGTCTTAGGCGCTTAGCTAGATGTCTGATTGTAAGTTAACAGGGAGACACACCACGATTCCTTTAGCTTATACCTCTCGCAATGCGAGTAGAATTTAATGGCCGTAGTTGGCCGCATCTACAACACGGTGGAATTTCGATCAACCTGGAAGGAATCATTCGCGACGGAACACCAATCAAACATGTTGACGATTGACGGATCACACAGAGAGGGTGGCGGGCAGATCCTCAGAACCTCGCTCAGCCTGTCGATGTGCCGGCACCAGCCGTTTCGTATCATCAACATCCGTGCGGCGCGCAGACAACCGGGGCTGCGGCCGCAGCACTTGGCGGCGGTAAGGGCGGCCGCCACGATCGCCGGCGCCAAAGTCGACGGGGATACGATCGGTTCGCGCGCACTCACCTTTGCGCCCGGCGAGATACAATCCGGCGCGTATCGCTTCGATATTGGCACCGCCGGAAGTACCACGCTGGTGCTGCAGACAGTGCTGCCGGCACTGCTCACGGCGGCGGGTTCATCTCATCTGACCCTGACAGGCGGCACCCACAACCCGCTGGCACCGCCCTTCGAATTCCTGCAACGCGCCTTCGTCCCGCTGATCAATCGCATGGGCGCGAAGTTAGCCGTGCGTCTTGACCGGCCGGGTTATTTTCCCGCCGGCGGTGGATTACTCGACGTCCGGATTGAGCCGGCCGCACAGCTGGCGCCGCTGCACCTGCCCGAACGGGGAGCGGTGCACGCGATACGCGCCTGGGCCACCGTCGCCAACCTGCCGGAGCACATCGCCCGGCGCGAGCTCGCGGTGTTGAAAGAGCGGCTGGATCTGGCCAGCGATGATCTTCGTGCCCATATCGAACAAGAGGCAGCAGGCCCCGGTAACGTGGTCACCGTAGAGGCCGCATGTGAACACATCACCGAGGTGTTCACCGGGTTCGGTGAACGTGGTGTGCGTGCAGAGACCGTCTCAGAACGACTCGCACACCGGGTGCAGCGCTACTTAGCGGCCGAGGTGGCGGTGGGCGAGCATCTCGCCGATCAGCTGTTGGTGCCGATGGCGCTGGCGGGTGAGGGCGCTTTTCTGACCTTGAAACTCAGCCGGCACGCATTGACCAACATCGACGTGATACGAAGCTTCATGGACATCGGCATCGAGCAGCACGAAGTGGCACCGGACCGGTGGCGAGTGGTGCTTCAAAGCCTCAGGTGAGCTTCGCCGTTAGGTGTCCGCTGTGGGCCGGGTCCTGCCGGATCGCTCGGCGTCGACCAACAAGCACTTTCAGCTAGTAAAGCTGATGTGGGTGCTCCCCGCGAAGAGATCGCGCGCTTGCGCGACTGGTCACGTGGGTGACTAATTTATCGGTAATCGGTGTCAACAACAGTCTTGATACCTTGCAGATACGGAGTGGGCTCAAAGTTGAAGCGCTTGTTGAACTTATCGCTGACAAAATCATATTCGCGGTCATACTGATAGGCCATTTCCTTCAGCTCTCTCAAGGCTGGAACAAAGAGGCCCATCACGGTCATCAAGGACTTGGTCGCGATTTGAACCCTGGCGTCGATACCGAATTCTTTGGCGATAGCTTCAATCCACTGTCTGCCTGTCATCGGATCTGAAGCGGTTGGCAACTGCCACACCTCACCATATGCATCGTTGGTATTGCCCAACATCGCGGTGCCGCGCGAGGCATCGGGTGTATAGGTGAATGAGTGTTTGTGGTCAACGGAAAGTAGCCATTGGGCGGATTTGCCCGCGTTGAGGCGATCGAATACCGTTTGCGTGAGCACAGAGTTCTTCTGTCTTCCGGGTCCGTAAAAGTCTGCGCACCGTGCAATGAGCGCGTCGATCTCGCCCTTTTCAACGGCATGCATGAGCATTTGCGCCACTTCGGCTCGAACCACTCCCTTTTTGCTCGTCGGGCGAATCGGCGTATTCTCGTCCATAGGGCAAAGGTGATCACGATCGTACATATAGACATTGTCGAAAAAGACCAATTTGCAGCCATGGGTCTTGCATGCGTCGATTGTATTGCGCATTAGGACAGGCCATCGCTCACGCCACACTTTTGTCTTGTAAGGCAGCCCGGCGACCAGATACACCACTTCTGCACCCTCCACAGCACTCATCACCTCGCTCTGATTCAACAGGTCAGCAGCGAACAAATCGTTTGAGGGAATAACCTTTTTCGGGTTGCGACTGACCAATCGAACTTTATCGGTGTATTCAGGCAGAATTCGGGCCAAATCACGGCCGATGATTCCCCCGGCGCCAAGGATTGTTTGCATAGTGAGCAATGATAGAGATTGGCCGCAAGTTCTCGAGGAGGCTTATCGAAGTCAGTCTAACTCGTTAAGTGTCGAAAGTCAGCGGGGCGCAATCGACACTCAAACCACCAACGTGCGCTGGGCTTTTGCTAATAGGCAATTACGGCCAAAAGCGGCTGTAGAGTTGTTTGAAACTTTGAGAGTTTTACGTCCGATGAATACTCATTGATATACATACGTACCGCTTAATCAATTTCTGGCCGCTTAAATTCACCGCTCTCGGCATCCATCACCCAAAGTTCACCGGTTGAAATATCAAACCAGGCGCCATGTAAATAGAGTTTTCCTCGATCAGACAAGATCCTTATGCATGGGAAAGTGAGCAGATTAGCGATTGAATTCCGAATGGAAATTCGTTCAAGGGCGGTTTGATGCTCGGATTCTCTCAGCGCAGGAGAGGTTTGCATCTGCTTAATCAAGGGTGCCAGCATGCTCATCCAGCTGCCTATAAAATCTCCAGGCGACAATGGTTCAGCCGCCGAATCCAGGGCAGCCTGAATGCCACCGCACTGTCCATGCCCCATCACTACGATGTGCCTGATACGTAACGACTGCACCGCGTATTCGAGTGCCGCAGAGGTGGCATGATAGGCACCATCTGGCGCATAGGGTGGAACCAGGTTGGCAACATTTCGCATAACGAATAGTTCTCCTGGTCCACAGTCGAAGATCATTTCAGGCGCTGCCCTCGAATCGCAGCAGGCGACCACGAGAATTGTTGGTCTCTGGCCGGAGGTTGCGAGTTCAGTATATCTCTCACGCTCAGCCAGGTACCGGCCTTTCATGAAATTACGGTAGCCACGCAATAAATTATCTGGAAACCCACTCATCAAACACTAAGAAAAGTCATTGAGTACCTGAACTATAGTCGCAAAGCAGCCGCGATGGCCGGTTAGGGCACACTCCGGCGGAATAGGCGTCATACTTAAATTGCCTACTTTGGGTCGACTCGGGACAAAGTAATGTTTTCGTTCTAAAACAATCGGTTTGGTATTGTCTTCGTCTCTGACCGGCCAGTGCTGACACTCCTAACTGCGCCTATGCAGCCTGCTTCGCCACAATAAACACCGCTTTGCCTTTTCCCGGTTGCCATAGGTAGTCAATCTGAAAACCGGCATCGCTTAAATTGTCTCGTAGTTCTTTCGTCGTAAAGACCTTGACCAATGGCATTAAACCCAAGAACTTTCCAATCGGCGCGATCAACTTAATATACTTCATCGTATCTCCGAGACACGCCGTACTGGTTACGAAAATGCCACCTGGTTTGAGCATTCTATGAGCCTTGGCGATTACCTCTTCCTTGTTCTGTAGTAAGTGCAAAATACTGAGCGCCAACACCGCGTCTAGGGATTGATCGGAGATACTAAACTCCTCGATGGTCGATCGTTCAAAAGTAACATTTGTGACTTTTTCTGCGCACGCTTTGCCTTGCGCGATTTTGATCATTTCCGATGAGATATCGATTGCGTGAATGTGTTTCACATAAGGCGCATGAGTGATGGCGGTCGAGCCTGTCCCACAGCCAAATTCCAATACCTCCATATCCGGTTGAAAATATTCGCGAGTGACCTGCAGTTTTTTCTGGTAGGCCGCTTCATCAGCAATGGGTTGTTTCGAATAACGTTTTGCGATCTTGTCCCAAAATTTAGTTGACCGATCCATCTTGCCCACCGATTGAATTACTTGCCCCAATAGTCGCATCACAGACCGATATGGTTATTGGCAACACATCGATAGTCAACCGGCAATTACAACGGCCCCTTATAGACCGCCAGGGTTTGTTGTGGGTCGTTTTTCCTCCGTGATGATGAATCGACTCTAGTCGGCCCACAGGAGTCAATCGAGATTTAAGAAAGCAGACGTATGTATTAACTCTCCACGTCATCGGCAGCAGAAAGCAGGGCGACGAGGAACGCCGCTTCGTGCTGTCCACAGGATACGTTTGTTAGGCTATGATGCCTTTTGAATCTAAAAACCCATCAGGAACATCTGAATTCTTCCAGCCTGCAATGGCAAAGTAGTACAGTGGTTCTCCCTCAATTGATAACCTATGTCGATAGCGTTCAATGTAATAGACATCAAGATATTTCGAGAATATTAGTTCCCGAATCATTTTAGAGAACCCTGATTCATCACTTATATCAAAGAAGGTGTCCTTGATATTAAACGCCACCCACGCCTCGCTTTTGATTATATTGAACGCCTCTATAAATGCCTTTGCCGGGATGTCACCGAAACCAAGTGCGGCAACCGTTACCATGCAATCACATTGCCATGAGATTATTTCTTCTTTTTTGTCATCGTTTAGCTTCGTGAAATCCTCAACGTAATATGCATCATATAGTCCAGGCCTGTCTCGGATTGTTGCATCATAAGCTTCGGGAATTATGTCTACCCCTATTAAGCGCGAAACGCCGTGTTTTTTTAACTCCTCCCCCATCATGCCATTGCCTGCACCTAAATCTAATATTCTTAGCTCACTAAAATTATCTTGATACTGTTTTACCGCTGATTCGAGTATTGAGGC
>CAMYNX010000008.1 GCA_947259875.1 uncultured Gammaproteobacteria bacterium
GGTGTCGGTGGTTCGAGGCCGCTCTCGCACGTCCTGTGCTACGCGGCACTCGTGCATCCTGCACGTCGTCCTGGTTACCCATAGCCACCAAGTTTATCAATAGCTTAGCTGACATCTTCCGTGGCCCTTTGAGGTCCACTGTGACGCAAGGGTGACGCGGATCCATAGGCAGCCCAAGATGTTTAGTCCAGTTTTTGAGTCAAAGATCACCGAATTTCTCTCTTCGAAGCTCTCACATTTATTACTCTAGGTCATTTCTCACAGGGAACACGTTCACATTCTCGCAAAGACCACGGCGAGGCACTCGCCTCGCCCAATAAGTCAGCAATGATCCAAACGGTAGTTAGTGATCGTGTTGACGGTCATGGCGCCTCGTGTCGAGGACCAATGCCGTAGGGCTATTTTTTGGCCGCCGCTCTATGAGTTTCCCTTTGCCTTTGGTTGCCAGCGAGGTGACGTTCCAGAAATCGACGGATATGCCGAGCAATCACGATGCCGTCTTCTTCCAGTGCAAAGTGCCCTGTGTCCAGCAAATGAAACTCAAGGTTTTTGAGATCCCGTTTGTAGGGATGCGCGCCGTCAGCGGGGAAGATGTAATCGTTCTTTCCCCAGACGACCAGGGTTGGCGGCTGATACTTGCGAAAGTAAGCCTGCCACGCGGGATAATGCGGGACATTGTTCTGGTAGTCGTAGAATAGGGCCAATTGGATTTCTGGATTGCCTTCACGGGTCAGGTGGTGCAGATCGATCTTCCAGTTGTCCGGGCTGATGGCGTTTTCATTGCGTACGCCATGGGTGTATTGCCACTTCACGCCGTCAGGCGAAATAAATGCCGCCAATGGCTCGGCGTTCTCAGCCGTTGGGGCTTTCCAGTACTTACGTATCGGATCCCAGAACTCGCGCAGCCCTTCCTCGTACGCGTTACCATTCTGAATGATCAGTGACTGCACCTGCTCCGGATGCCTGGCCGCAAGGCGGAAGCCGATTGGCGCACCGTAATCCATCAGGTATAAGCTGTACTGCCCGATACCTAGCTTGGCGACGAAGGCCTCGATGAGGGTCGCCAGGTTATCGAAGCTATATACAATTCCTTCATCGCCGGCTGCGCGCTGTTCCCAAAGCCCGGATAATCCGGCGCCACCAAGTGACAATGATCCGCCAACGTGGGTATCAAGTTGCGAAACATATGGGACGACGTGGGGAAACCGTGCAGCAACAGAATGGTTGGAGCGTCGACCGGCCCGGCCTCGCGATAAAAGATTTCCACTCCGTTGACGGTTATCGTGTTGTGAACCGTCTGATGGTGGTTCTCCACTGCGTTTACCGCAGCCCGCGATACATTCGTGGCAGAAGCCTGTGGTGACGAGCCTCCGACGGCTAGAGGGGCCGCCATGCTCCACGTCAACATCGTTGCCGATAAAACCAAATTTCTCACCATTGATTTCGACTTAAACATGAGTATTCTCCTCAAAGTAAGGACGTAGTTAACGATTAATTCAATTTGCCTTTCCGGTCGAGCGCCGAGAGCTCAACGAATCCGCCGACGGATTGGTCGTCGATGAAGATCTGTGGCACCGTGCGCCGACCGGATCTTTTCACCATCTCCCGCGCGCGATCCGTATCCGAAGAAATATTGATCTCCTCGTAATCCAATCCATGGGCATCGAGTAGAGCCTTGGCGCGTACGCACCAAGGGCAGTGGTGGGTCGAATAGACTTTAATACGTTGCATGATTCTTTCTCCTTTACGGTTGTTAGGAATAGGGTTTACTTAGCTTGCATGGCCTGTTCGGCTTCGCGGGTGGTCCACACCGCATTGGCCATGTAGCGAAAGTTCACCAACGCGGCCGCGTAGCCATCGCCTTCCTCGACCTGCGCCGCAGCCGTGGCGTCAGAAACCACCGCGACTTCAAAGCCCTTGTGGTCCGCAAAATATTGATCGTCGCGCACCGCGATGACAAAACGAGTCAGATGAAAATTTCTTCAAGTAATCCACGAGCGTGAATGCAACTCAGTGACGTAGTTGTAAATGGGGCCGAAATTTGGATCTCTTCAACGAACTAGCCGGTGATGCGATACGGGTTGATACCGCTTAGGAGTGTCCGCGTCGGAGGCGCGTATTCGCTGACTGCCGATCACTCGAGCGGAATACAATTAGATACCAGCCCGCTTGTGTCGGGCGCATCTTTCCGGCGGGAGTTGTTTTGGAGTGAGTCCTGCATCGTTATGCAAAACTGGGCAAACGAAGAATCGTCGCCAACACCGGCGCTATCTACCGAACGGCGTTACGTAATCAGGCCCGCAACGGGACAATCTTCGCAGGTGAAGTTCCTGAGCCTATGGACGTGCCTTCGAACTGCTCGCTGTAAGTTTCCCGGATCGTGTCGAACTCGCCTTGGCAGGCGAGAAAGGCATCCACCACCACCGGATCGAAATGCCGACCGCGGTCCTTGAGGATGCGGCGGACCGCTTCTTCGTGGTCGTAGGCCGGTTTGTATACACGTTTTGTGGTGATACAGTCATATGCGTCACTCACAGCTACGATACGCGCGCTGAGCGGGATCTCCTCGCCCACCAGATGACGCGGATAGCCGGAGCCGTCCCACTTTTCATGGTGACAGTAAGCGATCTCCATCCCCATCTCCAGGAACGTGTGGTCATCGAAGTCATCGATCACCGAGCGCAGAGTGCTGGCGCCGATGATCGTGTGCTCGCGCATGACGTTGAATTCTTCGTCAGTCAGCCGGGACGGCTTGCGGAGAATGGCATCCGGTATACCCACCTTTCCGATGTCGTGCAGGGGGCTGGATTTTTCGAGCTGGTCGATGAATCTTTCATCGATGCAATCGGCATACGGCGAGTCCCGGAGCGCCGCCGCGATGCTCCGACTGTACGCCGCGATCCGCTCCAGGTGGCGGCCGGTTTCCGCGTCGCGAGACTCGGCGAGTCGCGCCAAGGTAACGAGAGCCATGTCTCTGGTCTTGAGGATCTCGGCGGTGCGATTTTCCACCGCTTGTGCTTGGGTCTGCAGCGACGTGCTCATCTCATTGAATTCGCGGAGCAGGTTTCCAATTGAGCCGCGTTCGCGATGCTCGATCTGGACTCCGAGATGGCCGTCCGCGATCCGATTGGCGGCGTCGATGAGCTGGAGAGTGGGCCGGGTAGCCCGACGCGTGAACCACCACGCCAGCGCGAGGGCGGACAGGAAGGTCACCATGAAGACCAGGCCGAGCACCTGTGTAGATTGCTTGATGCGAGCTTGGGCAGCGGCGGTGCGCTGTTTGAGATGTGGCGTCGCGACGTGGCGGATTCTGCGCACCAAGTTAACGATCTGTTCACCGATTCGCGCTACTTCGATCTGCATCTTCTGCCGCAGGGCGTTGTCGCCGATGGCGGTCACGAAGCGACTGAACCCCAATTTGTATCGGTCGACCAACTCTACGCCGTCCTGGATCAGGATGCTGCTAGCCCCCGCGTGGTGGCAGTCTTGACACGCGTTCATCTGCGATTCGAGCCCACGGACGGTTGTGACAACATGATCGAGATTGTTCGCAAACACAGTTCCCGAAACCTCCAGCGCCTGCTTGGATAGGACGATCTGTCGTTCGAGATCTTGCCTCAGGTCCTCGACCTTGTGTAACGCGATGATCATATCGAGCTCCGCCGAGCTCTTCCGAAGAACGTGCAGGCTGAGGCCGTAGCCCGCGCCAAAGAGCATGAACAGCAGCGTGAGAGTGACGACGAATCGGCGTTTCATTTGTTGATGTAGCTATAGCTTTCGATGTCGATGCCAGCCTTGGCAGCGAGGTCGAAAACCGGACCGTAGTCTGCGGTACGCGTCACCTCGAATCTCAACGCCCCCATGCTCTCGAGAATTGCTCTGCCCTCGACGGTGTTTTCAAGGTTGATCAGGAGGTCGCGGACTTGTTCCTTGAGTCCGGGGTCGAGCAATGTCGACATGAACAGACCGTTCGACGGTACGCGCGGTGACACGGCAAGGACCCGCAGTTCTTCCTCGACGCGCGGGTCGGCTTGCATGCGCCAATCCATCACCGTGTTCTTCGCGGCCCCGATATCGGCTTCGCTGTTGAGCACCGCCGACACCGTTGCGTCGTGACTTCCCCAGAAGCGTACCTCGGAGAAGAACGTCCCCAGATCCTCGACACCGTGCCGTCGCAGGTAAGCCCGGGGAAACACGTAACCGGCGGTGGTGGCTTTCTCGACAAGGGCGAGTCTCTTGCCCTGCATGTCGGCGACAGTTTTGATGTCGCTGTCCTTGCGTACGAAGATCTGGCCGAAGTAGGTGGAAGTGCCGTCCCGATTGACCGGCCGGGCGATGGGCTCCATGCTGAGCTGAGCGCTCGCCAGCCCGCCGGTAAAAGAGCCTAGGAAAGCGGCCAGTACCTCGTTGCTGGTGATGCGCTCGACGATATTGCCGTAGCGGCTGAGCATGGTCAGCCGGAAATTGGCGTCGAGCTCGCTGGACAGGTACTCTGCCAGCGTCTCGTATCGCGCCACCTGGTCGAAGATGTTTCTTTCCGGAATGAGGCCGATATTGATCGCCAGGTTATCGCTGCGTACCGTTGCTGCCCACGGCCCTGCGACCGTCAGCACCAGCATCGTTATAACGAGGTGATGAACCTTGCGCCGCAGTAACGGCAAGATTGCTGATGCTCGAAACCCGATACGGGTAAATATGAAATGTGTGGCGTGTTTTTGATCGGTCACGCCGCCGCAGGCCATCGAGACCGCGCGTCCGACTAATGACGCGATAAATGACAAAAGCATGGCGTACGCCAACATGGTTGACATAATAGTCACCCCTTATATTTAGTATAGCCGCGTAATCGAGATGATCCAGAATCCGTATGACCGCCGCCGCGTCTTCGATGCTTAGATGACCTCCACGGCGCCGCCGCAGTGGTTCCAGGTTTCGATGTCGATCGTGCCTACAGGGATCTAGGTAAGGAGCGAGACCGGTAGCTTTGAACACACGTCTTCACCCCAAGCAGACGTTGAAATATTTCTAAATGGGGGTTCGTAACGAGTCCTGAGCCGTCTTTGTCAATGCTGTTCTCGACGAACTTTTTTGGAAAACGCTTTTGTTGCCGCACCGATCACTTCGAGATTGCGGATTACCGCATCTTGCACGTCGTCCTGGTTACCTATAACCACCAGCTAACGGATTGATTGGTAATACCTTTTCCAAAGTCCATCACTCGGCAGTTCCTTTGAGTACCACCAGCGCGGGAGTTTTGCGGGACTTGTCCGACGATCGTTAAGAGAGAAAAAAAGAAAAGGGGTCGGTGACAAACGATTAAGCTACTGATTCTCAGTTGTCACCGACCCCTTTTTCGGGTGGAATCGCGAACAGCAAACCTGCCACGAAGGCGGGTCTGCGAAGTTGCACAAAGCTTGAAATAGAGGGTTCACCCCACTGGCCACGAGCATCACTGCGGACACGCTTCGCCTTCCGTTACGATAGGGATAGGTAATCCACCTTCAGGCAGTAACTCCGTGCCAATGGTAGGTAGGCACCCACTTCGTGTGATTCCGAACTTAAGCTTGAAAATGGATATGTCTCCCAAACCAATGGGCGGAGTTAGGAAACCACAGCCAGGACTGACTGCCATGTTCTCAAATGTGGCCTTCACTTTTCCCATACCATTACGCTTTACGCTGTACTCAGCCGTACCCTTTTGTCTAATAATGCACAAGCCACCGATGTTCTGTCTAGCTTTCGCCGGGGCGCTACCCTTGCCGTCTACGCAAAAGCGAACTTGTGTGGCTATGGGGAGCTGCAAAAGTGGATTGGACGGATCCGGCAAGATAAACCCAGAAAGATTGGCCACGTAGCAGCCTGTAACGGAACTCTCTGAAAAACCTCCGGTAGTTCCCGTGGCATGCACAGTCTGGGTTGAGAGGATTAAAATTGCCAAACAAAGAACGAATCTTTTTCATGGTTTCTGACCTCCTATAGCCGTCTCTTACTGAACAAACCATTGGCCTACGATTTACTGCACCGCAAGCCAAAAAGGTCGACGTACCTCTTTTTTTTGATGTCCCGTGTTAACTCCGGATCGAGTATTCATGCCATGACTGGGGTCAAAGATACGGCGGGTGAGGGGGTCCAACCCGGAGATATGGGTAACACTTTATACCGAGGACATAGGTAACACTTTAGGCGCGAAGGGGTTATCTATCGGTTCGACCCGACATTCGTCTTCGTCGAAATACCCTCAATCAAACTGCATAAAGCTCACACGCCAAATCTGGTCATTGACCTCGCGGATGCGAAAGATTTGGCCTGCAAAGACGACACTTAAATAATAAGGGACAGACCACGATTTCTGGTAATGAGCCCACGTAGAACGCGGTCGCGAACCGATGGTAATGTTATTAAGCGTGGTCTGTCCCCTTTTGTCCAATTGCTGTGACGTATCTGCGACCCGGTTCCGTTATCCTTCCGCCTGCAAGAGCAAACGTAGTTTGTCCATGGATAAATTGCCTCCACAGAAGTCGATCGCGACTTTTTTACCCGCCAACTGCTCTCGCAACTGAATCGCCGCGGCCAACGGAAGCCCTGCTGCGCCTTCCGGCAGATTGCGAGTGTGTTCAATTAGCATGCGCATGGCTTGTTTAGTATCTTTATCATCCACGAGCACAAAATCATCCAGATATTTGCGCATGATAGCCTGGGTGTTCTCGAACGGAATGCGCGTTGCAACGCCTTCGATAAAGGTTTGCATCGGTCCAAGTACCGGCTTGCCTGCCGCCCATGAAAGTTGCTGGGTCGGAGCTTGTGCGGACTGGACACCGATTACCTTAATGTTGGGATCGATGGTCTTGGCGACAATAGCTGTGCCGCAGACACCGCTTCCGGCACCGACGGGTATGATCATTACATCCACATCTGGCAGATCTTCAAGAATTTCGAGCGCGAAAGTAGCTACGCCACAGATCAGCGGGCTATCCGTCGGGCCAACAAAGTAACCGCCCCGCTCCTGCGCTACGGCTGCGATCCACTCCCTTGCGGTATCAAAATCTGGACCGTGAAAGACGACCTCTGCTCCTAATCCGCGCATTGCCGTTACCTTGGTTGGATTGGCGCCCGCTGGAACCGCAATCGTTGCGCCGATTCCATATGCATTGGCTGCATAGGCAATACTCTGTCCGTGGTTCCCAGTGGACGCAGTGAAAAGCCCCGCCTGTTTCTGCTCTTGGTTCAAATTGGCAGCCATATTGAGACCCCCACGCACTTTGAACGCGCCGATAGGCTGATGATTTTCGTGCTTGACATAGAGATCCAGCCCGGCTGCGTCATTCAGTCCACTGTAGGAATAAAGTGGTGTTGGTTTTAGATAACGGTAGACGTTGGGACGGGCAGCGAGCACATCTCTAAAGGTTGGCATTTGATCAAGCATTATGTCCCCTTGCACGTGTAGGTTTCGGAATAATTAAGAATAATAAGGTACAGTCCACGATTTCTGGTAATGAGCCCATGTCAAACGCGGCCGCAGACCGATGGCATTTTTATTAAGCGCGGTCTGTCCCCTATTGGCGTGAATTTACTCGGCCGTGGCAAAGCTTGACACAGGTCAAGGCGCACCTCCGGCATGTGGCTGAATAATGACCCGCATGACGTAGGAGGCGGGAAGGGGTTGAGCCAACGGTGGATTGCTATCTAGGAGGTCGATATGCGTCCTAAGGTGAAGATCCGCAAGACCAGAACCCGGAAGTCACACGCGCCGATTTCATCCAAGTTGTCTGCCCAGGCCGCGGTGCAGGTTAAGAATTTACCGCTCGGCGGGCATGCCTTAGTCCTGCCGAAAACGAAAAAAGATTTCAAAAAGCTGATTCCACCCGACCTGGTCTCGTTCGGGCCGGTGTTTCTCAAGCATCCGCTGTTGGCGCCATTCTTTGTGACACCCTGCGTCAAGGAGGACCAGAACTGGCCTGCGGTGGCGTCTGATGGCAAGGATTTCCTGGTGATCTGGACTCAGAACGCATACCAGACGGAGCTGTGGGGGGCGCGGATATCTGGTAATGGCTACGTGCTCGATCCCAAGGGCTTTCTAATCAATACCGTCGGATTTCATCGTTTTCCCCGCGTGGCTTTCGGTAAAGATCCCAAGACCGGTAAGGGTGGTTACCTGGTAGTGTGGCAGCGCTGGGAGGAACATAACCAGAGGCACAAGGTCTTAGGTGCCCTGGTCACCAGCGCAGGTAAAGTTGAGGTCAGGCTGGCCGATACCTATCCCGATGCCTCCGCTAAATACGGTGTCGCGCACAAGGTGCATAAGCTGAGCGGGAACCAGGCGGTCAACAGCGATGGGATCCACATCTTTCCCGATATAAAGAACCACTGGAACAAATGGCAGGATTACGGTCCGCTGGAAAGCTTCGGACCCCCGCAGGTGGATTTCAACGGTACCGATTTCGCGGTGTTATCCAGTGACTACGGGATCATTCGGCTGGTCGAACCGGGAACCGGCTTGGTCAAGCGGGCCAAGAAGAACAAGGGGGTTGTGTATCCGCTGGGCAAGCCGTACACCGTTGAAGTTGGCAAACTGTCTAGCGCATGTCTGACCGCCCGCCTGGCAACAGGGGGCGGGAAGCAGGGTCTTGTGACCTGGTTCGGAAAGTTGGTCAACCCGGGGGTGTGGCCTCTGTGGGGTGCCAAGCTCACATTCACCAGTACCGGTGCAGCGGTCGGCAAGCCGAAAAAGATCGCCGATTATTGCCAGGTCAACGGCCACTGCTGCGAAGTCGCGTCATCAGGTACCGGCAACTACTTTCTCGGATGGCACGATATTACGAACAAGCGCAAGGCCAATGGCCAGGGTCCGAGTTATCCGCGGGCGGATCTTTATAAGTCCGCGATCACCTCGGTGACGGGCAAGCCTAAAAATTTCGATAAGGCTGGTTGGGGCGTGTTGTATCCGAAAAAAGACTTCGGAAGCTACTACCCCAATGTCGCGTTCGATGGAAACAATTACCTGCTCGTGTGGGATTCGGGCGGCACGTATCTGAAAAATGTGTGGATGAAGGAACAGGGGATGTATGCGGGTGAAGTCGATACGGAGTCGAAGATATTCTGGGATCCCATCCCTCCCGGCACAAAGAGTAAATTGACGCAATCGCTCTCATGCACGGGTGATTTCTCGATCCTCGGTACGTATTTTTCGGGATACGGTCAGCCGGTTGAAAGTTTCGGAATCTTGGGGCGCGACCAGGGCCCCGGTTACTACGGTCTGATTCATGGCACGCCGGAGGTCTGCTTCAGCAAGAACTACGGACTATTGGTCTATCGATGGTTGAATACCGACGCATGGGACACAAAGCATCCTACTTTCATGATCCGCGCCCGCTTTATTGCAAGGACGACTTTTCAAGTGGCAAAGGTAGGTAAGCTCGGGAAACTAACTAAGACTGGAAGTAAATAGGGATGGGCAGCAAAGACGCAGTTCTAGACCTCGTTTTAAGTCTGTACTGGATGAGTGCCCGCGATCTCGAGTTCGAACTACTCGAACGAAAAGAAAAAAAGGGGTCGTTGAAAAACAATAGTGCTTCTGATCCTCAGTTGTCACCGACCTCAATATACAAATCGGGTCCGTGGCCACCGTACCCCTTGACCTACCGCTAGGCCGATGCGCTAACCGCTCATTTATATCAATGAATGAGTCAGGTAATCTGACCTGCCCGTTTCAAAGTGCCTCATGCTCGGTTCGAACCCAGCGTATCGCTTTTGCTAAGGGTTCGTGATAAGCCGCGGGTAGATTGTTGTACAACTTACTCTCGGAGTGATTGCCCACGTTATCTTCTATGTTTTTCAGATACCGCCGCATCTTTCCTTCGATTCGAGTCACGATTTTGGAATCATCCGATTCAGAAAGCGACCGCGCGGCTCGCCCAAGATCCCAGTCGTTTTCGCTCAAGGTCTTAATGCACAGTCCTCGCAAGTGGTTGGATAATGTGCGCGATTTATGGCTGAGTCCCAGCTCTTCTTCGGCGGGTTTGATTTGAAACCGGTGTCTTCTCAGGGTAGCCAACTCTATCGGCTCTGTGGTCGCGGCAATCTCGCGCGCGGCGATGCTCGGTGCAGCAGGTTCGGTTGGAATCGGACCCGCCGATTCACGGCGTGAAGTCATCGCGGTTTGTAGCTTTTCCGACAAATATCCGGCGCGCAAGACATTATCATCTTCCAGCATCGCCTTGCCGATCGCCTTGTGAATTTCGGACATGAGTTCGCGGGCGTTTCCCCGTGCGTAAGAGTACCGACTCAACAAATGCATGGCCTTGGGCGAGACCACGGAAATGTCGTGCTTGAGTTCTTTGCCGATGTTGTTCTTGAAATGCTCCACCAGCAGCGGAATGTCCTCGGGCCGTTCGCGCAGCGGCGGCACGTCGACCCGCGTCCCGATTCGCGCCAGAACATCCGCTTGAAATTTTCCTTCTGATACCAGCTGGGCGGGATCGCGATTGGTGGCAAAGATGAACTTGACCGATACGGTGCGCGGTTGACCGCGACCAATCCCGGGTTCAAACGGTTTTCCCTCGAGGGGATATAGCAGCAGGTCTTGCACGTTAAGGGGCAGTCGGTCGAAGTCGTCGAGAAAGAGCGTACCGCCATCGCTTTCTTCCAGCAGACCGCTTTGCCCCTCCTTGGGCACGTTGGGCAGACCGTGCCCGGTCCCCACGCCGAATAGTTTGCCTAGCGCGAAGGCGGGATCGGCATGCTCGAACTGCGCGCAGCTGATCTCTTTGCAGATCCCATCACTGTGATCGCTCAGCAGGTGGACGGTCTGCGCGATATGCGTTTTGCCGGTTCCCGACTCGCCGACGATCATCACCGGTGCGGTGCCGCGCGCCGCCACCGCGGCTTGTTCGAATACATCCTCCCAGAGCGTACTGACACCGATCAACGTTTCCTTGCGAATCTGCCCAAGCTGTGGATACCGCGCCTCCAGCTTGCTCATCTTGGATGTTGGTTCCGCGGGTCCTTCTCCCGCCTGTTCCGCCAATTCGTATTCCTCGAGCTCCACGGTCAACTGACCGAGCTCCTGGGTCATCGCATGGATCCGCTGGTCGCGCCGCATCACCGCCGTCTTCTCTCTTTTGAGCATTGTTTGCAGCAGCTTGATACGGCCGCGGATAATACCGCGCACGCCAAACAACTCGTGGTTGGTAATTGACAGCGTTATCGAGAGCGGGACCAACGCTACCGGTACTAACAGCCAGTCGTAGCGGTGTATCAGCGCTTCGCCAACGAACAGGATCGGGAGATTCCACAGAACAAGGTGGGCGAAGGCGACAATCGCCATCGAGACAATGATCCAGCGCGTCCGTTCACGCTGGGCCGGAGACCGGCACTGCCGATAACCGACGAGCATTAACAACGTAGCCAACACGAGCAACCCAGTATTGAGCGACAACCGGATCAGGTAAGTCGCTGAAATCTTGTTGAGTAGGCCGCCGTCTGGAAACAGTATCGCGAAGAACGGTATGGTGATTGACAGGATATAGAGAAACACCGGTATCCACGGATATCGCCGTAAGATCTGGCGACGCTCGGGAAATACCAGGCTGATATGCACAAGGATGCTCATGACCAATTGCAAGAACAGAATTTCGAGCAGGTCGACAATATAGATCAGCGGGAACGTGGCACCCCGAATCAACGGAGAGTAGAACAACTCCCAGTAGGGTTCGTCGGTGGCCAGCCACATCACCGCGAAACAGAAACACATGCAAATCACATTGGCGTACCATTCCCTGGATTTCGAAACGACGATATAGACCGCCAGCCCCATCAGGAACAGCATCAAAACTGTTCGGAACCCATAAAAAGCCCACGTTTCACTACCGCTCAGTGGCCGGGGGGTAAGCCTAAGCGTAATCGGGCCGGCATCCCGGTTGACCTCGTACGCGACGTCGGTGTCGCGGAGTTGGTATCGGTTGTTTAGATAGGCCCGCAAATCAGACTGGTACCACTGGCGCCATTGGGCCGTGGGGCTGTTGCCTTGTCTGGAAACGACATCACCGACTCGCAACCCGGCCAGCTGCGCCGGACTATCGGACTCGATCGACGTGATGACGAGACGTTGGTCCTGCCATTTGCCGTGGAACCCGATGAGGTACGTGTTATGGGTTACCGGTATAAACACCAACACAAAGAATACGGCGGAGATTGGGCCTAGTATCAGCGGGCCCAGTTTGCCTAATCTTGCCATGGAGAATGCCATTCTGTGTGCTCCACACCGTATCCCCACACGTTTCCCGCCCAACTCACTATCACAAATTCACACTATTCACCACCGGGTTGTTTCAGCGTATTGATAACTAAACACCTTTTGCTGGTTATAACCACCCCCTCTAGGTTGGCACGCAACTTGAAACAAACCGGATGAATGGCGGCAAAAACTTACTGCCGGAGTAAGTATTTATGATGCAGGAGGACATAGATCATGAACATTTCGCGATGCAAACAAGTCGCAGCCCGTATCATCGTATCGGTTGCGCTTATTTTTCTCGGGTTCAATGCGCTCGCCGAAAACGGCATGTACGTCTTCCAGTACGAGGCGGGATTCGGCGGAAAACATCCCACAAGCAGCTTCTATCTCGGTGCGCAGCCGCAGTTTGTATCGAATGCGGACAACTTCAGTGAAAACAGCTTGATCAGAGTTCCGCTGTTTTCGACGGATCACAACGTGTGGACGTTGTATCGCACACTGCAACCTCGGCCGATACCCCTCGCCCTGGAAGATCCGACGAACCTACCTTCCGATGCTGCGTCCAGTACGAAACATGAGCCAACGCAGGATTCGCCGTGGAAGAATTTTGGACGTATTTTGGCAGCCGGCGGCGCCCTAGGTGTATTGATTTACCTCTCCGACAAGGAGGACCAGCGCAAATGTACGTCCGCCGAGAGGACGCTTTGCATTGTTGGCGGTCTTGCTGGTGGGGGTGGCTGCGGCTGCAAATTGTAGCTGGTGCTATGAACGCATAGGAGGACTATTTTGTGTGTTGCGTACGAATCGCGTTGGCAACTAGTGACGCGATTACAGTTGCCTGTTCATACCAGAAACGGTATCCAGGCAGTCTACCGGTGTTGACGTGCGCTCTGTATTCTCGCGCTGGAATACGTGAACGGGTTCTATGAGACGTCACTTCATACGTTTGCTGGATTTAGTTTGTACGTGGGCGAGTGTCCCAAATTGGATCACTCGTGGTTGATCACCTGGTCAATGATGTCGGCAATGGTTAGGCCGCGCACGGAACGTATGCGTCGGGTTTGAAGACTTCAAGCCTTTGAAGACAGCCGGGCCACAGGCGGTGGAGCTACACCCAGAACGCTCGTTCGATGCACCGGAATCGGATCCGCTTTCGTTCTTTGTGTCCGGGAATTTTGCTCGCGATTGGCAACCCGCCACACGTCCGGGCCACACCCTTCCCACACATTTCACCGCACATCACCGGTCCCGCGTCACACATTTTTGAGTTGAATTGGTGCCCATCGCGCCGAAAGGCAGCATCGGCGCGGCTTGCGGCAACCTGGCACGAAGTTTGATTACGTTCACAAACGGACACGCAGAAAAAAGTTTTAGATGTGTGTCCGCAACGAGGCTCACTTAGTCCAGTATTTCTTTTAGAAAGAAGGAGCAAACGATCATGAAAAGGTTCGTACGACACCAGTCTCTATTATCGGCTATTCTGCTCATCGGTACCCTGTTGCCCGGGTGGGTGTTTGCCGACACCACTTTTAAAAAACTGTGTATCTTTGGCGACAGCCTGTCCGATACCGGGAACGTCTTTGAAGTTGAACACGATGTATCCACGCGGCCCTATGACTTGATTCCGTCGTTCCCGTACCCCATCGGGGGGCCAACATTCAGCAACGGTCGCACGTGGATTCAGCACTTCGCGAAATCATTGGGGCGCAGCAACGACGCCAAACCAGCGTTTCGTGGTTCTGGCCCTTTTTGTAACTACTCCTTCGGTAGTGCCAGAGCAAGACAGAGAGCGGGTCAGCCGTTTGACCTGCCGGGGCTCGTCACCCAATACTTTGAGGACTTTGAGAACGCGGATCCAAACACACTTTATATAGTGTTTGTGGGTGGCAACGACATTCGCGATGCCGTTGTTGCGTATCCCAGCGATCCTAATGTCAGTGAAAATATTCTTACCGACGCGGTGACCGCGATTGGCCAAGGTATCTCGGAGTTGGCCGCAGGGGGGGCGAGAAAGTTTCTCATCATGAACGCGCCGAACGTCGCGTTAGTTCCTGCGGTGAGCGCCCAAGGACCTGGAGCTCAGGGACTAGCGCAGTACCTATCATCCCAATTCAACGATGGATTGGCTAGTGCTTTGGGATTCCTGCCGCCAGGCCTCGAGGTAATGAGCTTTGATGTATTTTCATTTACCAATGGCATGGCGGCTTCACCGCCCGAGGGAGTGATAAACGCAACGGATTCGTGTATCACGCCAGGAGTACGCAAAGACGCGATCTGTGCGGCTCCAGATCAGTATGTGTATTGGGACGGTATCCACCCCACCAGGGTGATCCACGCAGCGTTCGCGGAAGCCGTTGCGCGGGCGTTACCCGCTATGCTCGCTTCCAGTGCCTCAAGCCAGTCCCGCCTGGCCCAGCTCGACGACAACAACGGCGGGTTTGGACTTTAGTCAGACGATCCACGGGCAGCTTCGGCTGCCCGTGGTGAAGTGCACCGCCGATTTTTCCGACGCGCTACCTTGGGGCTAAAGTTTCGATTTTGTCGAACTTGCTTTGTTCCTCGCGGATCCTTTGAACGAGCTAATAAGGCCTGTGGAGAACATAGTGCGTAAAAAGAATCGCTCTCTAAATTTCTGTTTCAAAATCCCGCGCCGGTTTGCATCTCGAATTCACTACCGTCGGCCGCATGCGTAATGCACGGCGTAGGAAACGCCCCCAGAGATGTCTTTAGATTTTCGCATTGATGGCTCCAATCAGGTGGTGCTACACCCATCGTCTGCTTATCGATCTTTTAAGCGGGCTTTGTAAAGATGAAAATTGCTTTGTGCCGAAGCCTACAGCAGCGCAAACAGCGGGAAGGTCTGAACCAGGCGGTGTCTGCTCGACTTACAAATTCCAGCCTATCCCATGTCGCCAATATGAAGACCAGTAATGCGGGTGTTGCTATCGACCTGCTCCTCGAATCGTTATTGGCGCTCGGGGCATCGCGTAAGAAACCCGCGAGATTTGTTAACCAATCCAAACGACTGAAAGCCGCTTAGCGGCAGCAACCAAACAAGGGCCATGACGAAAATGTCGTAAGTCGGCCCTCGCCCGTCCAGCTGGTCGCTTCCAGTCACAAACTCGTGGCATCGGTGGGGGTGAATATTTCTCACCATGCGCGAACGATTATGACCGGGTGTGATGGAACGCAGCGGAATGGCCGGTTCGCGTTGATGCGGTGGCCCGGTCACGGGCCGGTACTGTCGGCGTTCTGGAATTTTGTGGTCTATGCTTATCTTGTAAGTAAAGCTTTTCTCACGCGCGTCGATAGCTACCGGGGGGTAACACGAAATCGTTCTTGGCTACCCATGCCTGAAGCATCAGGTGGGGACCATGAGCGCGACGGGCGTCTCCGCAGACCCCATCGATAAGTTTGACTAATCAGCCGACACAAATTGGGGGTATAGATGACAGTAAACAGACGAACATTCAATCGCTGGTGGGTAGTCGCGGGGGCGGTTCTGATTCAGCTCGCACTAGGTGCGATCTACGCCTGGTCGGTGTTCACCGGGGCGCTTACCGATCCGCATGGGGTGTACGGGTTCTCCGCCAGCCAAACAGCTTGGATCTTCTCAGCGGGCTTGGCGACGTTTGCGGCCGTTATGATAGTGGCCGGAAAGTTGCAGGCCAAAATCGGCCCCACTTTCGTCGCCGTGGCGGGAGGTGTCACGCTGGGCCTTGGGTACGTCCTGGGTGGCATCTTCGGCACCACCTTCTGGGCCCAGTTCGTGTTCATCGGCGTCATGGGCGGGGCCGGCGTCGGCCTGGCCTACGTCGTACCTATTGCCGTCGGCGTCAGATGGTTCCCTGACAAGAAAGGGCTGATCACCGGTCTCGCGGTCGCCGGATTCGGGTTCGGTGCGGTGATATGGGTGAAACTCGCCGGCTCGTGGTTCGGAGGACTTCTTAATACCGTCACCATTCTCGGTCTCCCCGGCGTGCAGAGCGTCTTCGTGGTATACGGTATCGCATTCCTCGCGTTGGTGGTGCTAGGCAGCCTGGCAATGGTGAACCCACCCAAGGGCTATGTGCCTGCCGGATGGACGCCACCTGAACAGGCCTCGGCAGTTGCTAACGGCAGACTCGACTTCGCACCGCGGCAGATGTTGCGAAGTCCGCAGTTTTACATTCTATGGACGGTATTCGTGTGCTCCGCCTTGGCTGGCCTGATGGTGATTTATTGCATCAAGTTGTTCGGGATCGACATCCTAGGTGGCCGGGGCGTTGCGGGGATTGGCGCCGTAACCGGCACGGCCATGGCTTGGTACGCGGTTTTCAACGGCCTCGGCCGCATCCTATGGGGTGGGCTTTCGGACCACCTCGGCCGCAAAACCGCGATCGTGCTGATGACCGGCTGCCAGGGACTGGTGATGCTTCTCATCTATCATGGATTCATTTACGTGGGAGCGGTACATGGCTTCATCCTCGCGGCTGCCTTGATCGGCTTCAACTTCGGCGGGAATTTTGCGCTGTTCCCGGCGGCTACCGCGGACCTATTCGGCAATAAAAACGTGGGCACCAATTACGGCTGGTTGTTCACCGCCTATGGTGTCGCTGGCCTTGCCGGGCCGCTGCTCGCCGGAGTATTCAAGGATGCGGCCGCCGGCGCTTCTGATCCAGGCATATGGATGACCCCGTTCATCATTGCCGGCACTGCCTGCCTGGTAGGTTCCGTGTTAATGGCGCTGATGCCCCAGAGCCCGTCCGCACGCCAGGAACCGGAGGTGGACGAGGTCAGGGGCGCCAAACTGGCGACCGCGATGGATTAGCACCAGCCGGCTTGCCCAAGGGATGCGCCGCTCCGCGAGCGGCGCATCCAAACGTTCGCGCGGCGATTGGTGCTCGCGGCTTGATCGCGATCAGTGCCAAGGACAAGGGGTCTGAATTCAGTTCAGACCCCCTTTTTATCGCTCCAGCATGGTGTTCAGCCGCCCGACGACCCTGTGCTTTCGGCCGCGATCCGTGCTGGTGTATACGGGATAAGCCTATGTTTTTAATAGGTAATTTTCCAAGATGTCAAGGATGTACAAAGAAAACATACAAACCGCGATATAATCTAACTAATTGATAATTATAGGAAATATCTGTATACCCTGGATCTAGGTGTATAGAAATAATGTTCTTCGAGGCCTGCCAAGCGATGTTGCCGGGTCTGCCGCCGTGTTCCCGCCACACGCTAACCTATTAATAATATTAGAAAAAACTAAACTCTCAGTGTGTTAATTGAATCTGGCACGGTAGTTGCATCCCAGTTAACCAAGAGTGGACATACTAGATTGGGCATAGGCGAGGAGATCTGAATGTACGAAACAACGAACATCCTCATAGTTGATGACGAAGAAGTGGTGCGCATGAGTCATCATCGAACCCTGGCAGGCCTACATTGCCACGTGGAAGAAGCCTGGAACGGGCAAGAGGCGTTGCGTGCCATGGAGCGCCACCGTTTTGATGTGATATTGCTCGATCTGCGCATGCCGGATTTAGACGGCATGACGGTGCTCAAGATTATTAAGGAGAGATGGCCCGAAAGCCAGGTGGTCATCATCACCGGTTACCCGTCCATTGAAACCGCTAAAGAGGCGGTTCGGCTCGGTGCCTATGATTACCTTGCCAAGCCGGTGGGTCCGGATGATGTCATCAAGGCCGCGAACGCAGCCATGCTGCAGAAAAAGTGGACTCTGCAAACTTGTAGGGCAGATTACGACAGCGGCGAAAGAATTCAGTATCGATATCCTTGGGAAAACTAGTTAGCCTCGTTGACAGAGGCTAGGAGGTAGTCATGCAAGCGTTAGCAAAAGTTCTGGTAGTAGACGATGATGCGGTGGTTGGCCAGAGTTTCAACCGTGTGCTCTCGGAAAAGGGCTATGCCGTAAGCACCGCTATGAACGGCCACGAAGCGCTCAGCAAATTCGCTGGCGAAAAACACGATGTCGTATTTACCGATATGAAGATGCCGGGTATGGACGGTATCGAGGTTGCCCAGCGTATCAGGGCAAAGAGCCCCTGGACGCCGGTGGTAGTGGTGACTGGTTACGGAACGCCTGCCAATGAGGCTGCGGCAGCAGCGGTGGGAGTCGCCGACTTTCTACATAAACCTCTATTACCTGAAGTGATAGAGGAGGTGATGGAAAGAATCACCCGCAAACCAATTGTCGAGGAAATAGTTCACGAAGTCGCGGAACAGAAAAGCGAACCGAGAAGTGTTGGCCGCACCTTGAAGAATGTCGGCCTGTTCTTTGCGGCGCCCTTCATTGGTTTGGCGTACTTCATTGCTTTTCCGTTCATCGGTCTTGGCATGCTGGCGCGATTTGCATTTCAAGCGCTGGCCAAAAGATCCGCGTCACAAAAGTAACGCAGCCCTGCAAAAAATGTTCGCGGGCAGATCATCGACAAATAATTTGGATAGAGCCAATTACCGGGGGGCCAAGCAGCCTCCCGGTCAGACGGGAAAGAAAGCAACGGCGGAAGCAGTCATGAGAAATTCCACACGAGATAAAACAATAACCGATAGAGCGCTGATGCGTTCTTGTCGCCCGGCAATGGCAACGTTTCTTGTTTCGTGTGCTTTTTTATTTCTCGCGTCCACAGCCCAGGCGAGCATTCCGGTTCCGGACGATTCGCTGTCGGACGATGACCAAAAGTGCTTGAAATGCCATTCGTTCCAGCAATTGTCGACGACTCTGGAGAACGGTGAAACGCTGTCTCTACATGTGCCGGGCCAGATGTTCGCACAATCGGTACACAATTGGATTGGTTGCACGAGCTGCCATCGGGACGTCAATCTAGACACCCACACGCTGAGTGCAAACAAAAAAACATACGCCAACAAGCGCGAACGCTCTATAGCGCTGGCCAAGATCTGTAACGAGTGTCACGAGGATAAATCCTACCAATACGACGGAAGTATTCATGCCTCTCTGGTCGAATCCGGCAACCTCGCGGCGCCCGTGTGCACGGATTGTCATGGATCTCACACCGTGAAACCTAAAGCGGCCTATGAAACGTTAACCGGAGCCCCATGCAAGAATTGCCATGAAAAGATCTTCGACGTTTATCTAGAAAGCATGCATGGGCAGGCACGCAGCAAGCTGGGTCATATCGAGGCGCCCATTTGTTCTGATTGCCATCGCGCACATGACATAAACGTGGCATCCATTGAGGATCGCTTGAAAGATGCATGCCTTGGTTGCCACAAGGGTGCAGAGCGTGCCCACAAAAAATGGCTGCCCAACGCTGGACTACATCTTCAAGCGGTGTCATGCGCCGCTTGCCATGCGCCGGCGGCGCGGCGGCGGGTTGACCTCATGCTTTTCGACAGTGTGGCTCAGCGGCCGGTTGCCGAGAACGAGATCTCACCGCGGTTGGGCGACCTGCCCGGTCCGAGAGAGTCGAGCAAGGACGGTCTGGATGCCAAAGAATTGTGGAATCTGGTGCGGGGAATCAATCGCGACGGGACCGCGGCCGAAGTGACCCTAAGGGGCCGCATGGAAGTCGTCACCGGGGAACAGGCGCATCAAATGGCTTGGAAAGAAAAAGCGCTCAGGGACTGCGAGAGCTGTCATAGCGATGGCGCCGAACCGTTCCAGAACGTCACCGTCTCTCTAATCCGTGCGGACGGCAAACGGGTGAGTTACGATGCTGACAAAGAGGTGTTGAGCTCCGCGCTTTCGATGAATTCTGTGGGTGGGTTTTACGCCTTGGGAGGCACAAGAGTAAAACTGCTGGATATTCTCCTGCTTCTCGCTGTGGTCGGCGGTGCCTCGGTGCCGATCGTGCACCTGGCGATGCGAAAACTACTCAGGAAAGGCAAATAAAGGGAGACGAACTATGAAAAAAATATACATTCATCCACTTCCAGTTAGAATTTGGCACTGGATCAACGCAAGCAGTGTCATCGCGCTAATCCTAACCGGACTGCAGATCAGATACGTCGGGATGTTCCACGTCATGTCCATGCAGACTGCGGTCAGTGTGCACAACTGGTTCGGTTTTTTGCTTCTCGGTAATTTATTCGTTTGGTTGTCGCTTTATTTGTTATCGGACAACATCAGAATCTATCATCCCGAGCTGAATCCAAAAAAATACTATCGCGAAAGCTTTCGTCAGGCCCATTATTACAGCTGGGGCATTTTTAAAGGTGCGCAGAACCCGCACCGCATGACGCCCTACAATAAGTTCAATCCGTTACAGAGCGTCTCTTACCAGATCATTATGCTCTTGATTATTCCCATACAGATCACCACCGGAATCCTGCTTTGGGATGTGGCGCGTTTTTCGGGAGTCGTGGAAATGCTGGGTGGCGTGCGGGTCGTGGATTCCGTGCACGTTCTGATACTCATCTTCTTTATATTTTTTCTGTTTGTTCATGTTTATCTGGCGACACTTGGTCACACAGCTATGGCGCACATTAAGGCGATGTTTACTGGATACGAAGAGGTAGAGGAAGAAGAATCAAAGGATTCAAAGCAACACGAGGACAAGAAGGATTCAAAGAAACACGATGACAAGGATGAACAGATACCAATGCCTATCAGTGGGCCGACGTCTCCGCTGCAGATTCACTAAATTATTCTAGTCCACGATGTCCGGGGCGCTGCCACGACGCCTCGGGCAACCGACAGCTTCAGGATTCTGGGCTAGGAACCAGTGGACTCCACTTCGCTGGAGTCCGGCTCCGTCCCCCGTATCCGAATGTCGTATTTTTTCATCAGCGCCTGAAAATTGGTCCGCTGCATACCGGTATCCTCGGCACTCTTGGTGACGTTCCATTCGTTTCTTTTCAGCGCTTCGAGGATAAACAGCTTCTCGATATTTTTCACCGAGTTCTCCCGAGCAAGCTTCTTGAAGCGCTTGAGCTCATCGCTTGTCTTGGGTATATCAGAATCGAGCGCCGCCCCCATGTCGATCATCGTCACCAGGTGACCCTGACGGATGACTTTATCGGTGGCAAGGATCACGGCACGGTGTATGGTATTTTCCAACTCCCTGACATTTCCTCGCCAATTGTAGTTCACGAGCATATTCATCGCCTCCACAGAGAACTCAGTCATTTCTTTCCCCAGTTCCTTGCCGAACAACTTGAGAAAATAAAATGCGAGGGCGGGGATGTCTTCGCGGCGTTCCCTCAACGGTGGTATCTCGATGGGGAAGATATTGAGGCGGTAGTAAAGATCTTCGCGGAATGTTCCTTCGGCCACCATCGCCTTGAGATCTTTGTTGGTGGCGCTGATTAGTCTGATATTGGCAGCCCGCATCCGGGTATCCCCCACCGCTTTGAATTCCCGTTCCTGGATAATGCGCAGAAGCTTGGCCTGGGTGGCCAAGGAAATATTTCCTATTTCATCCAGAAACAGCGTTCCGCCATCCGCGACCTCGAAGAGCCCCCGCTTATTTACCACCGCGCCGGTAAAAGAGCCCTTGACGTGGCCGAACAACTCGCTCTCTAGCAGCTGTTCACTCAGCGAACCACAGTCGACCGGGACAAAGGCCTTATCTTTTCGAAGGCTGTTGTAGTGGATGGCGCGGGCTATTAACTCTTTGCCGGTTCCGCTCTCCCCCCTGAGTAGTACCGTGCTGTTGGTGGGCGCGCACTTTGCAATAAGACGGTATACGTTCTGCATCCGGGGGCTGGAGCCAACGATGTTTTCGAAACGGTACTTGGAACTGACCTCGCTTTTGAGGTCGAGATTTTCCTGTTGTAGACGCCGCTTCTCGAAAGCTCGCCCCACCACCAGCTTGAGTGCTTCCGGATCGAAAGGTTTGGGCAGGTAGTCAAAGGCCCCCAACTTCATGGATTGAACAGCGGTCTCAATTTCCGACAGTCCGGTGACCATGACGACATCGATGTCGGGGTGGGATTCTTTCACCCTCTGTAGCACTTCCAGGCCATCCATCTTCGGCATCATGATATCCAGGACGAGCACATCGTAGTGCGTCTCATCCATTTTTTGCAGGGCCTCCACGCCACTTCGCACCGCGTCGACCTCGTAATCGGTCTCGCCGAAAATGCGCAGGCAACTTCGTACGACGATCTCCTCGTCGTCAACTACCAGTATCTTGCCGCTCATAGTCAATACTCGTTACTTCGGTGTCTTGCGTCTCAAAGGGGAGGTAGATGCGGAATGTAGATCCCTCTCCGACCTCGCTGTCCACCTCGATTGTCCCACCATGCGCCCTGACGATACCATGGCTGACCGACAATCCCAGTCCCGTTCCTTCCCCCACGCCCTTCGAGGTGAAGAACGGATCGAATATCCGTTCCCGGTCTTTCTCCGAGATTCCATGTCCGGTGTCGGCGATGGATATCTCCACCATGGGTCCGGTGCCCACCTCGGGACTTTTTATCTCCGGCACCACACGGCTACGGATCGTAATGCGGCCGGTGCCCTCGATGGCCTGGTGGGCGTTGACGAGAATGTTCATGATGACCTGTTTGATCAAATCCGCGTCGAGCCAGATCTGCGGCAGGTCACGGTCGAGATCCATGATGATCTCAATGTCTTGGAAATAAGCCGGCCGCTGTATGAACTGCTCCGTATCCTCGATGATCTTGTTGAGGTCGGCAAATATCTTCTCCGGGGTCTTCTCGCGTGCGAAATCGAGAAGTCGTCGAATGATGGTGGCACATCTGTTCGTCTCGCGGATCACCAGGTCCAAGTCTTCCGCCTCCGGGCTCCCGTCCGTCATCTTCTGGCGGACCAGGGTCGAGAAGGTAAGGACTCCAGTTAAGGGATTGTTCAGTTCATGGGCGATGCCAGCCGCGAGCAGTCCGACGGAAGCAAGTTTTTCCCGATGTGCGGATTCGGCTTCGGCGGCCTGCAACTCCTTGGTTTTTTCTTGCACCTTATGTTCCAGGGTGTGGCCCCATTCCTGTAATTCATTCTGGGACTTGCTGAGCGCTTCGGTCATGGCGTTAAAAGAGATTGCCAACTGACCAAACTCGTCCTGACTTCGTACCGGGATCGACTGTTGCAGATTTCCCGATGACAGCCTGTCGGCGCCGGCCTCCAGGTCCCGTAACGGCACATAGACCATACGATGCACGAAAAAACTCACGAACAGGGCGGCGATGATGACGAATCCTACGGCAAAACCGGCGATAGTGAGGGTGTCGATCCATGCTCTGTGGTCGATCTCATCCAGGGAATAGACAATATCCAAAACGCCAAGCACCGATTGTTCCTTGCTGTGCACGTGGCAACTCGCGTTGGAACACGACGGTTCATTGCGGATCACCTCCATGCTGCCAAGCAGTCTGCCCCCGTTTGGAGACTTAAAAATCCGCGCCCGCTTGTGCTGAGGGATCTGGGCCAGTGGTGTCTCGGTCTCATGGCAGTGAAAACACGCTTCCGCCTTCTTGTCCACTTGCAGCCCGAATTCATCGGGGAAGCTCGAATGGATGATCGTCCCGTCCTTGCTCATTATCCTGATCTTGACGATTCCCTCCTGACTGCCGACATCCTCGATGATCCGGTATACATAAGAGGGTTGATTCTGGAGCATGGCGAAACGCGTACTCTTGGTGACTACTTCGGAAAGCTGAGTGACGTGACTGATTGCCGCATCGAGCAGATGGGTTCGATGTTGCCGCGCCACAAGCACGATGAACGCCACCATGACCACCGTCAGGGCGATCGCCAAGTAAAGGCCGACTTTGAATTTCAGGGTTTTAGGACCCATGGTGTCTTTTATCGCGTGTCAACTTTGGTAAAGCATAGCAAGGAACTTGATGTCGTGTTGCGGATTCCCCCACTTCGTCGTCGTCGACGACTTTGCATAAATCCTCAATATAATTAACAAGTTGGCAGGTCTCAATCTGTTGCGCATTGACTCAAGTCATACAAAAGACAACAAAATCCACTACGTCTTACAAATACACTTGTGCCACGCGGCGCTTGCGGTGCAACCCTGGCGGAGATGTGCGGCTTTGAATTCGCCAAGCAAGACAGCAACGCCATCATCCGCGCCAGCGGCAATATATTGGAGCTAAAAGGCAACGGATAATTGTGCGCCAAAACGATTGACATCATCGAGTGGGTTGTCATCGACATCGGTGGCAAGGTCGTCACGGAAGTGGCCGTGTAGGTATTCAAATGTCAAGGTCACGTAGCGGTGCAGGAGGAATGTGACGGCGGCGCCGTACTGAAGATGCGGTTCGTCTTCCAACTCGCGGCTGCCTTCGACACGCAGCGCCAAGTCGAAGCGATGATGCGGAAACAGCCCGAGTTCCAGGTTCCAGGCCCAGGGCTGGTCGCGATCGGTCTCGAATTCAATAAAGGACCGCGTTGTCCCTAACGCTTCGAAGGTCAGTTCGAAGTTATCGTCGATCCATAAGATGTACCCGCTCAAGCCCGGCACCTTGCGGATAAAGCGGTTGTCATTATCGGCTAGCAAACGACTGTCGGCATCGGCCAGATCGGTCTGATAGCTGAGGCCCAGCGCAAGATTTTGTTGTGGCCATGCCTCCATCGCCAGTGTCCAATCCAGACCGCGATTGTTGCGGTCCAACTCACCGGCCACGCCTTGATAGACTGACATCGATAGATCCAGCCGGTCGCTGAAATCATGAGTCAGTGTCGCGGCCGTATCACGGGTCTCGCCAAGCTCAATGATCGGGCCGGTGACGAAGCGGCTGAAATATTCCCCGAACGGCAGATACTGTTTGCCGACAACAAGTTCCCATGGATCTGATTCTGCGCCAATGATGAATTCCTCGGTTTTGACTCGATCGGTGTCGGTATCGTATTCGAGGACCAACTCGGCGTTTACACCCTCCAAAGGAGTCGCTATCAATCCCACTTGGACCGTCAGTGCTTGATCCTCTTGACGGATGACATCCGCGTTGCGAGCAACGGAGAAACGATCCTTGTTCCACTCCAATTCGACCAGTCCGGAGAGCGTGAGCCAGGGTGTCAACTGCCGATGCAAGCCGGCTTCGCGTTTTTCTGCGCGCGTGCGATATAGTCGAACCGACTCATCTTCAACGGTCTCGGCCAATAAAGGAGGCATGGATACCGTGCCGATCAATACGACGCTTAGGATGCGGAACCACCACGCATTGCGGATCACACGTAGGAGGGGTGTTATCGCGCGTTTCCGTTTATTGTTGATGGATCGGTCATTGGCTGTTCTGGCCACCATACACGCAATATAGCAACAACCCGTCAGCTTTTTTATGAGAATGAAATATCGATTCACCAGGTGCACACCACGTATGCAGCCGCGCTGACACCGGCAATAACTTTCGCAATGTGATCCGCCACCCCAATATCAAGCATGCCGCCACACGCAGTTGCGTGCTTGATGCGTTCCCAATCACCCGATAGTGGCCGGCGCCGCCATTGAGTGACGCCAACGATCAGCCAGCGTTTGGCACGACATGCATGCCAACGATTACTAATTCGGGCACGGGTTGGGTACGCATGATCCTCGGGATCGCTGCGGCTGGCGCAATAGGTCGTCCAGGATTTCAGCGGCGAGCTCCCGGATTGACGGTTCGGGATCCGCCAGCGCCCGCTGCAATAGTCCTATCGCGGTCTCACCACCGATTTCACCGAGGGCGTACACGGCGTCTGTTCTTAAAGATGCGTGTGCGTCATGCAGAGCGGTGGCCAGCACCTCGGCTGCGTCGTTTCCACCGATGTCGGTGAGCGCGTCGATGGCTGCCTCCCGTACCTTGATCGCGTCATCCTTGAACGCCTGGCGAAGGATTTGTGTAGCGGCCAGTCCGCCGATCTCTCCGAGTGCGTCCACCGCCTCCTGTCGCAGCGAGGCGTCGGGGTCTTGCAGTGTAGTCGCCAGTGCGCGAGCAGAGCGATCACCGCCGATGGCTGTGACTGCCTCGATGGCTGCTTGGCGCACGTGGTTGTCGGCGTCATCGGAAGGCTGTTCGAGGATTTCAATAGCAGTAGTGCTACCAATCTCGCCCAACGCATGAGCGGCTTCGGCCCGAACCCGCGGATTTTCGTCACCCAAAGCCCCGACCAACGCCGCAACGCCCTGGTCTCCCCCGATGTCTGCCAGCGCATGAACTGCCTTAACTCGCGTGTTCGCATCTTCGTCGGCCAGGGCGAGATTAAGATTCTCCTCGTCCGCGTCGAGCCCCTGCAATTTTTTCACGGCCTCTCGTCTGAGGCGGACGCCCATGTTCATCCAATCAGCCTGCGGTACCGCAACACCGAAAGCGTTATCCGACGAGAATTGCCGCACAAGCTTGTCACGCTGTGGATATTCCCCTGGTGTTGCTGGCAGGACCCACAGCCAGTTGACGTGCTGACGGTTGGAGTCCGTCGGTTTGGATAGACGTCGGGTATATTGCAAGGCGAAATTCTTATGCTTCAGGATACGGGCCAAGGCCTTGGGTAAGGACATTCCATCGATCTCGATGGAGATGCGTTCATCGAGCGGATGAGACAAGACCAGCACAAGCCCGGTTCGGCGGGCGATATCCGTCAAAAGATCTCTAATGGTCACGTCGCGCGCGTTCACCGTCACCATGTCCTGGTCGTTGATCTCCATGTGCAGAGCACTCGGTGAGGGCGGAGTCAGCGAGTGTGTGCCTGCAAAGGCATCCTGTGTTTCGGCCAAAGTAACACCCAGAGTAAGGCCTGCGAGGAGGTAAACGGGGAGAGCCGCGCGCCGTGTCAACCAATGGTAAGCGAGCGACGTTGAAACCTGCGATCGACGCATCATGTCTGCTCCTTCAGTTCTGGTTCAACCGGGCCCTGTCGCCTCATCCGCGATCCATCCGATCGGCAAACACAACCTCGATGTGCCCGTCTTGGCAGCGACGGGCAACGCGCTCAGTGAGCTATCCAAAAGGCGGGGCTCCATTCGAAGGACCACTATTGTGGCGCGAATACGATTGGAGCCCCTGATTCCGGAGATGCACGCTGTTTCAGGGCGTCACCTCGACTTGAAAGCAGCTCTCGTTCGCTGTCTGGTTATTACTGTCCTCGCGCACCAGCACCTCAATCTTGGCGTCGCCGGGTGCCAGCAAACCGAACGGAAGCTGCACGCTGGTCACATTGGACGGGAGGATGGCGGTGAACTTCACCGGTGGGAGTGGCGCCACTTGCTCCAAAACGAGCTCATAGTTCTTCACGACAATCGGTTCGTTGGTTCGACCTATATCAGGATGCGAGAGGGTGACGGCATCCCAGCTGACGGTGATGGGGTCGCTGACACTTGGCCCGGGGTCCTCATCACAATCTTCCGACACGAAGGCGGGTCCAGAGTCGCTATCGGACATGGAGATTACCGGCGGTGCCGGCATCAAGTGGGTAACTCTCGCTGTGCTCTCCAGCTCGTCTCCTTCGATTGTCTTTCCCTCAACTTCATATTCCCCTTCCGGAAATCGCGCGAAAAATTCTTCGGGTAGCAGGGTGACCTCGTCGGGGTCCTCACTCTCAAAAGGTGGCTCGGCGCTCTCGAAGAACAACTCCGTCAATCCCTGCCGCCGCAAACGCCCCCTGAGGCGGATATTGAGCATCTCGCGTTCTTTTGTATCCTCGATCTTGAGCCTCTTCCAGGGGTCTCCGTCGATGAGTGCATGTATCCCTAAGTCTCCATCTGTATTGTTGAGTTCGAAAAAGATTCGCGCTACCGAAAAAGGAATCTCGTCGTCGTCCGCAATGGCGGCTCCTGGAACAAAGGCCAGCGCCAGCGCGCCGGCAATCATCGTTTTGTGTGACATCATGTTGTCTCCTGTTCGTTGTGGGTTTTTCACTTGCGTTGTCTTGTGACGACTTCGCTACACAATGCGTCTAGCGAGACGTACACATGCAAGCGTGAATCAAGAAACTTAATGTCTGCTGAATTCGCGTTATTTTTTTCGCTTGATAATATTTTCGAACGACGCGTTGAACCAACGCTTGTTGCAGACCGATTCGCGTTAAGGAACTATTAATCTTTGTTTGCTATACTGCATCGTTGATTCCTTATGCATGCATTCAAGTTAAGTGCTCCATGGAGCGAGCATGAAAATACTCGTTGTTGAAGACTCTCATCGGTTGCGACGGGCATTGGGGGAAGGGCTACGCCATTCCGGTTTCGTTGTGGATCTCACCAGAGACGGAGTCGAGGGCCTGAAGTTTGCCAATGCCACGGACTACGATGTGATCGTGCTGGACCTGATGCTGCCGGGATTGGATGGCCTCACACTGCTCAAGGATCTCCGCCGGCGGCGCAGCCGTGCCCAGGTGCTGATTCTTTCCGCGAAAGACCAGGTGGAGGACCGCGTAAAGGGATTGGAGTTGGGCGCGGACGACTATCTGGTGAAGCCGTTTGCGTTCGAGGAGCTTCTGGCACGGATCAAGTCCCTTGGCCGGCGTCGATACGAACAGAAGAGTCCCGATATTGAGATCGGCGAGTTAATCATTGACACATCCAAGCGTCAGGTCAGGGTCAACGGATATACGCTGCCCTTGACGCCGGCCGAATACAATCTACTTCAGTATCTTGCGCTAAGACGCGGCAACGTGATTTCAAAATCCCAGCTGCAAGACTGGCTTTCAAATGCCGATTCGGAGGCGGTGAGTAATGTCATCGAGGTATTGGTGAGCAATCTACGCAAAAAGATCCGCGGCGTTCATTCAGACACGGTCGTCAAGACCAAACGCGGATTCGGGTATTACATCGACTAATTGCGCACGCTCATGAGCTCAATCCGAAACAGGCTGACAATCTTTATCATCGCCGGGATGGCCATGCTGATGATTATCGCCGGCATTACGATCGATTACCTGCTGCGCGAGCAGCTGAAGACGGAGTTCGATCGCAACCTGCTGTCCAAGGCGATGAGTCTGGTGACCCTCAGCGAGCAGGATGAGGGCGAAGTCGAGTTTGATTTTGTCGACCGGTTCATGCCCGAGTTCGCGGCGGACGAACGTCCGGAATACTTCCAGTTGTGGCTCGCGGATGGCACGCTTATCGATCGGTCGGGTTCCCTGGGCGAGGCGGACCTGCCGCGGTCGGACCCACCCCTGGATACACCTCGCTTTACCGACCTGACGCTGCCCGATGGGCGTGCCGGCAGGCTGGTCGCAGTCCGGTTTGTCCCGTACGAAGAGGGTCTGGATGACGATGAGAAGGAAGCGGGTGAGCAGGCTGATCCGGGCAGACAGCCGGATCGTGATGCCGGGACACCGGCTTCCGATATCCGGGCGGACATTGCGGTCGCGCGCGGGACGGAAGACCTCAACCATTTGATCGTGACCGTGCGCACTATGCTGGTGGTGATTTTTGTCCTGCTGATGGGCGCCGCGGCACTGCTGGTTCGTCTGTCCGTCGATCGCGGCCTGAAGCCGCTGAACAAAATCGCCGGCGAGGTGCGCAACTTGGATGCCGACAACCTGAACACCCGGCTGCCGGACTCGCCCGGCAGCGACGAGTTGGCGCCGATTACGCGACAGCTCAATGATCTGCTCGAACGTCTGGAGGCCGCGTTCCAGCGCGAAAAGCGTTTTTCAGGCAATGTCGCGCATGAGTTGCGCACACCGATTGCGGAACTGCGCAGCCTGGCGGAAGTGGGTAGGGAGTGGCCGGCCGATCGGGATATGGTCGAGGATTTCTTTGGCGAACTGGTGCACCTGGCCGACGATATGGAACGGACCGTCACCAACCTGATGATGCTCAGTCAGCTGGAGGCCGGCACACAGCGCGTGGAGATGGTGCCAATCATCCTTTCTCAGTTGATCGAAAAGACCTGGAAACGTCTGACCTCCCAGGCGAACGGCAAGCAAGTGCAGTTGGACAATCGGGTCCGAGACGACCTGAAGGTGCGCAGCGACGAGGACAAACTGATGCTTATCTTGACGAATCTGTTTTCCAACGCGGTGTGTTACAGCCCCGACCATTCGGTGATTGTGGTGGCGGTGGAGGAGAGTATGGGCGGCGCGCGGCTTGCCGTGTCTAACCCAACGGTTGACCTGGCCGAACAGGATCTGCCGTTGATGTTTGAGCGTTTCTGGCGCAAAGACGAGGCCCGCGCCGGCGGGCGTCACGCCGGGCTTGGCTTGTCGCTGGTGAAGGCGCTGGCGGGCATTTTGAGTATCAAAATCAGTTCGGTATTGGACAAGAGCCGGCGATTCACAATTATGCTTTCCGAGTTACAGCCTGTATAACCCACTTCCTGTAATGCCTCGTAAACGATCACACTTACGGTGTGTGCGCATAAATGAAAATTCTGGTAATCAGATTGAAGCAGATTGGCGATGCGTTGATTTCGCTTCCCGTGTGCAAGAGTCTGAAAAAGACGTTTCCGGATGCACAGATTGATTATCTGCTGTACGAGCACATTGCGCCGCTGTTTGAGCACCACCCCGCTATCGATCATCTGCTGGTGATCACGCCTGAAGAGCGGCGTCGCAAATGGAAATATTTCCAAAAGATGCTCGCTATCAGACGCGCGCGCTATGACATGGTCATCGATCTGATGACGGTGCCGGTGACGGTGTTGATGACGCGCCTTTCGGGTGCCAAGTGGCAGATTGGTTTCGACAAGGGAAAATGGCGCTCGCGTCTGTATAACACCCCGGTGCTGCATCCGGAAAAGAGCGGCAGTCTTGACGCCAAATTGGCAATTTTAAAAGGCTTGCCGTTCGATGTGGAGATAGATAAGAACTTCGATATCGTGCTAACCCTTGACGAGGTGTCCGCAATGCACAAGCGCATGGCCGATGCCGGCATGGATTTGCGTAAACCCATCTTGCTTTTCTCCGCCATCAGCCGCCTTGGTTCAAAAACGTGGCCGGAAGACTACTTTGTGTCAGTGCTCGATTATTGTGTGAGCCGGTTTGATGCGCAGGCCGTTATGATATGGGGACCCGGTGAACGCGAGGGCGTTCAACGCCTGGTACACCAAGTCAAACATCAAGACCGTGTCTTCGCAACGATCGAGACCGCCAATCTACGAGAACTGGCTGCCTTATCAAAGAACTGCGCTATGTTTATTGGCAACGACAGTGGGCCCAGGCATGTTGCAGAAGCCGTTGGTATACCCACCTTCACAATCTTTGCGCCTTTCACCGGTAAGTTCGCCTGGCTTCCTCATATGGGTGACCGGCACCGCGGCGTGGACATGTGCGACGCACTGGATATCGACGAGCAGACCTGGTACGAGCGCGCCCATGAGTTTCGCAGTCATGGGGACCGATACTACAGAAAGATCACTCCAGAGTTGGTAATTGGCAAACTGCAGCCGATGTTGAACGATTTCGTTGCGAATTAACCCCGATTATTTGTTCTACATTCTTCGTTTATCTATAGCCTGTTCATCCAATTGCATGATTGGCCATCGGAAGAATCGGCATCTGTTGCCGGCTCCGTGAATGAGACGTCGAGTTTGTTGAAGAAAGAACCGAAAATGGAGCGCTTGCGCGTACTCCATCTCTACTCGTCGATCTCCGATGGGGGTGGCGCTGTGAGCGTTTCCCAGACGTTAACAGCATTGTCAGAACGGGGGCACTCTTGCCACCTCGCTTGCCGGCCGGACGCCCGAATCCTCACGCGAATCCAAGGTACACCGTGTATGCCTCATGTCCTCCCGCTGCGTAATGCCCTGGACATCCGCTCATTGTTCACATTGCGTCAACTTATACGCGATCATCGCGTGAACTTGATTCATGCGCATAATGGGAGGGATTATCCGCTGGCGCTCCTAGTCAGCAAGCTGACAAGAAATCCGTGTGTCTTCTCGCGCCACTATTACCGTTTGAACCGCAATCCGCTGACTCGGGCACTGTTCAGGCGCGTGGATCTCGTATTAGCGGTGACCAAGTCGCTGGCGAGGAAGATGACCGAGGAACTAAAAGTCGATCCCAAACGTATAAGATACATTCCAAATTGGACGATCCTCCATTCGCACTCGCCAGCTGATGCGTTGCGGGTCAGGCGTCACTTTGGTCTGCATAAACACCATGTCGTCGCAGTGATAGGTGGTATCAATAAGAATAAGGGGCAGAAGGAATTCGTTGACGCCGCCATAGATATACTTCAACAAAGAAACGACGTGAGTTTCATAATCGTCGGCGTAAATCAACAAGTGAAGCGAACGCAATTTTACCAACAGCTGCGGCACACTATAAGCAGTCAAGGGCTGGAAAAAGACATTCTATTTTTCGACTGGATGCCAGATGTGCAAGAGATACTGCCGGCTGTCACCGTAACCGTCGTTCCGTCGCATAATGAGGCGTTCGGTCGCATCGCCATCGAGTCAATGGCAACTGGTGTGCCCGTTGTGGTAGCCAACGTGGGTGGTCTCAAAGAGATCGTATGCGACGGTGAGACCGGATTGGTGGCGAGTCCATACGACCATGAGGATCTGGCAGTGAAAATTCAAAAGCTGCTAAATGATGGCGGTATGCGTACAAGGCTGGTAGCAAAGGCTCGGCAGATGGTGGATCAAAAATTCAGCAAAGATTTCGTGACGGCGAGTCTGGAACAGGCATACCATGATACGCTGAGGAACCACGGCAAGCATCGCGTAGCAACTTCTCGAGATGCATCACGGGGTTGCCATGATGTTGAACAGCGGCGCTTTTGAGCACTTAACCCGAATATCGCGCCAAACGGCACAAGCATGGATCTGCCCGCTATTTATTGTTCTACCAGGTGAGACGGCAACCAAGCCCTTGCCGTCTCCAGAGCCTGGGAGAATTCCGCCATGTTCACGTCATCAACGTGGCGGCTCGGCGATTGGGGCAGCAGCACGATCGCTTTGTCCGACATCGGTCTCCAGAGTTTCAACTCGGTTCGGTCCCGGTATACACATATCTGTGGTTTTTCAAAGGCGCAGGCAATGTGCACGATCGATGTATCCGGTGTCACGACTAGATCGGCGTGATAGAGAATCGCGGCTGAATCTCTGATGGTCCGAATCGATGTGGCGGCATAAACATTTCCCAATTCCAACTCATGTTGCATCCGGATGGTCTCCTTTTTCGTTGCCGGGGAACACAGCAAAACAATTGCCGCTTCCTTGTGAACACGATTAATTTCCCGGATCAGTTGTATCGCTCGCGAGCGGCTGAACAACTTCCCGCGGCGGTGCCCATAGCGGTTGAATACTATCACCGGCCTCCTGGATAGGTTGGATATGTATGATTCTCCCCGCGAAAGCTCTTCACTGGTAAGGTGAAATTCATACCGGCAGTCAATGCCATCTATGCCTAACAATTCGAGAAACCGTGCGAATCTGTCGAGTTCAGTCTCACTCGGTGCATCGATTGAGTAATCGAACAGCCGAAAGCCGGCCTTATTGCGGCCTACGTTGACTTTCGAACCGACATATTTCAAAGCAATGAAGTCACGCAGCGCCAATCTGTTCTTGTGAAAGTAATAAATGTCAAAGCGCTCTTGCCTCAGACTTTTTATTGCTGACCACAGCCCAGAAAATAAATGTATCTTGTCAACGTAGGGATTGCTGCTGATGACTTCTCGATTAACCGGGCCCGCCAGTACGTGGATGGTCCAATCCGGGCGGGCTTTTTTTATCGCCCGGAAGGCCACGGTATTGACGATCATGTCTCCGATTAGATTTTCTTTTTGATCAAAAAGGATCTTTACGGGTCGATTCAGATTAAGTGTGCTTGTTTTTTTGTGGTCGAATATCAACCTCCACAACCATCGCTTGAATTGCCTGATTATCGATTGTAAAGATCGCATCATCGTGGTCATCGTTGGAACAGGAGTGGTCTCAATACTTAAAAGAGGGCACGAGACGAAATGTCCTGAATAACTGTCGGGAAGCAATCGCTATAGAAGCTGTTTATACCATCATCTGCGGTCTTTTTCGTTAACTCGAGGGCCGACTATCGGGATCACGCGTCGTTCGATCTCGTGTGAGCCACGGAACAACCATCGCCTTGTTTCGCCATACAAGCGGCTAATCACTGGCAATAAGTCGATTCCGGTTCCACAAAATCACCGTGTACGATGGTGGATTATTAATTTTGCGAGCGCGATGATGTGCCCATCGGTGGGGGTACCTGAGCAAGTCTCATGTCGGTGTTCGCGTGAATAGTTTACGAGGTCCGCTATACAAGGAACATTTGCGCCACGATCGCGTCCGCCGACCGCAAAATTACATTTGCTATTGGTCTTGTATTACGGGTATATAGCTACAAAAATAACCAAGAATCCAAGATATTTTTCATACCAGAGGAGTCAAAAAATGCCCAAAATGACAGCGGCGGAAGCCGCGGTAAAAGTCCTTGAAAGCGAAGGCGTGGACGTTGCGTTTGGAGTTCCCGGCGCGGCCATCCTGCCGTTTTACGAGGGACTCAAGGGGAGCTCGATCAAGCATGTATTGGTGCGCCATGAAGAAGGTGGTTCGCACTCAGCGGAGGGGTACTCCAGAGCCGGCGGTAAGGTCGGTGTAAATATCGGCACGTCCGGCCCGGCCGGTCAGTATCCCGATACTTTGCATTACCGGTCAGGCGCCGACGAGTAAGCTGCACAAAGAGGATTTTCAGGCCATTGACATCGCAGCGATAGCCAAGCCGGTGACCAAGTGGTCAGTCACGGTCATGGAAGGGGCGCAAGTCCCGTGGGCGTTTCGCTGCGCGTTCCAAATTATGAAGTCCGGCCGCCCCGGGCCGGTGTTGATTGATCTGCCATTGGACGTGCAAAAAGAGATCATCGAATACGATCCCGAATCCGACGTCCCTTTGGAGATCTTCAAACCGCGTCCGGATCCCAAGCAGATTAGCAAGGTCTTCGATATGCTGAACGCGGCCAAGACCCCGTTAGTCATTGCCGGGGGCGGTGTGATCAATGCCGAGGCCAGCGAACTGCTGGTCGAGTTCGCGGAGCTGATCAATACGCCGGTGGTGCCGACGCTCATGGGTTGGGGCACCATTCCCGATGATCATCCGTTGCAAGCAGGGCAAGTCGGGTTACAGACCCAGCACCGCTACGGCAACGCCACGTTCCTGCAGAGTGACTTCGTGATCGGAATTGGCAACCGTTGGGCCAACCGTCACACTGGTAGCCCCGAACGCTACACGGCGGGGCGTAAATTTGTTCACATCGATATCGAGCCCAATCAGATCGGGCGCGTGTTTGGTCCGGATCTGGGCATTGTGTCCGACGCCAAGCTCGCATTGGAGGCATTGGTGCAAGAAGCCCGCAAGCGCAAGCAGGCGGGCCAGCTCCAGGACCGTTCCCAGTGGGTTGCTGAGTGCCTCCAGAGAAAGTCCACTATGCTGCGCCGTACGGACTTCGACGACGTCCCGATCAAACCGCAACGGGTGTTCCAAGAAATCAATAATGTATTTGGTCGCGACACCCGTTTCGTTACTGCCATCGGCCTGTATCAGATTGCTTCGGGTCAGTTTCAACAGGTGTTCAAGCCCCGCAACTACATCATTTGTGGTCAAGCAGGCCCTTTGGGTTGGGAGATTTCCGCTTGTATCGGTGCCAAGCTTGCGGCACCTGAAAGCGAGGTGGTCGGGGTGGTTGGCGACTACTCGTTCCAGTTCATGATCGAAGAAATCGCGGTCGCGGCACAGCACCGTGTTCCATTTGTCATGGTTTTGATTAATAACAGCTATCTTGGGCTCATTCGCCAGGCGCAAAAGGCCTATAAGATGGACTTTGAGGTTCAGTTGAGTTTTGAGAACGTCAATTGTGAGGAGATCGGTGAATATGGCGTCGATCACGTGCGCGCCGTGGAGGCGCTCGGCGGCAAGTGTTTTCGTGTGTTCGAGCCGGACGGTATCGCGCCAAAACTCGAAGAGGCTCGGGTATTGGCGGAAGAGCTTCGGTTGCCGGTGGTCGTTGAGGTCATTACCGAACGTAAGACCGATATCGCAATGGGTCCGGAGATCGATCAGGTAACGGAGTTCGAGGAGATCATTGATGTGGCCCCGAAAGCCCAAATCACCGACAAAGTAGCGTAACCGACGGAGAAAAACTCATGCCCAAGTTTGCAGCTAATCTGACCATGCTGTTTAACGAGGTCGATTTTCTCGATCGCTTCAAGGCAGCGTCCCAAGCCGGTTTCCAGGGCGTGGAATATCTGTTTCCATATGCCTACCCGAAGGAACAGCTGTCCAAACGACTCGCCGAGAATAGTCTGGTTCAGGTGTTGCACAACCTGCCGGCCGGTGACTGGGACGCCGGCGAGCGCGGCATCGCCTGCCACCCGGACCGTGTTGGTGAATTCCAGGACGGTGTGGGTCAGGCAATCGAGTATGCCACCGCGCTTGGATGCGGTCAGGTCAACTGTCTGGCGGGGATTAGCCCGGACGGCGTCGATGCGGATAAGCTGCGTCAGACTTTCGTATCCAATCTGCAATTCGCTGCCGAAAAACTACAGGCAGCGGGGATAAAACTGCTGGCGGAGCCGATCAACACTCGCGATATTCCCGGTTTTTATCTGCATCACACCGGGCAGGCCCTGGGGCTGTTTGATGAAGTGGGATCGGATAACCTATTTCTTCAGTATGATATTTATCACATGCAGATTATGGAGGGCGATTTGGCACCTACGATCCAAAGGCATCTGGATCGCATCGCTCATATGCAACTCGCCGATAATCCTGGGCGTCATGAGCCGGGTACGGGCGAGATTAATTATAACTTTTTGTTCGAGTTCATTGACCAACTCGGTTACGACGGTTGGATAGGTTGTGAATACAAACCTAAAGATGAGACCGAAGCCGGGCTGAGCTGGCTGCGCGAAATACATCGGCGAATGAATGCCGGGCTCGCGCTGTACTGAACGTAAGGTTTAAACATTTAGAATTGAGGATTAGAAAAAATGAGTAAAGTGGGTTTCATCGGTTTGGGTATTATGGGCCGCCCCATGGCGGGTCACTTGCAAGAGGGCGGGCACGAGCTCTACCTGTACGACAT
>CAMYNX010000009.1 GCA_947259875.1 uncultured Gammaproteobacteria bacterium
AACCGGCTAGCGGCAGTAGATTTAAAACGGGAGAGGGATCCTCAGTCCCGCTTTCTTACGTTTACCTCCTACTTTTTTTTTTAGCTTTCCGTTTAGTCGCCTTCTTCTTCGTGGCCTTCTTCTTCGTGGCCTTCTTCTTCACCTTCTTCTTGGCTTTTTTCTTAGTAGCCTTCTTTTTGGCCTTTTTCTTAGTAGCCTTCTTTTTGGCCTTTTTCTTTGTGGCCTTCTTTTTGGCCTTTTTCTTAGTCGCCTTGCGCTTGGTCGCCTTCTTCTTAGTTGCCTTTTTCTTAGTCGCCTTGCGCTTGGTCGCCTTCTTCTTAGTTGCCTTACGTTTAGTCGCCTTCTTCTTAGCTCGTTTCTTTACTGCCATGACGCATCTCCTATCTATTAGGTTAGGAAAACGAGATTATGCTCACCAACGTGCAATCACCCACGATCTAACGCCCTGAAATCACTAGGAAAATCAGGTCCAGAGCAAGTCGTAGAAAGATGGGAATGGAGGCACGCGAGGTGAATGCGATGACCTAACCGGTGTTGCCACTCGGTTAGCATCATCTTTCTCGTTGTTAAGGTAGCCAATATATTAATATTATCCCGCGTATAGGTTTCGTGTGCATCCTTACAATATTTTGGCATTCCAAATATGCCAACCAACGCTGACCTTAGCGGTGTCCTTTTAAAACTCCGATTACTACCTATTCGAAGTTATGCGGAAAATATATTCACGTGTATACAAATGTCAAGCAAAAATACAACAAAACAAAATTTATTATTGTTTTTTTACAACATCATTTCTTACCTGCTGCATCGCATTATAAAGTCCACACCAACAAATCAATGCTACTCGTCTTACGCGAACAACTTTATAAACCGTCAGCTTGTCATTGTTTATGCACGGCAATTCTTAACGAATACGCGAATCACAATACATCTAGACGCATTGTTATTGAACGTATTATCGCTAATGCGTATTGGATTGCATCGCAAAACGGTGGGATCAATATCTTAGATCACAACACAAGCCGAGCGTGCAATGTCGCCTGGTTACGTTGTCAGATGCCGGTATATGTCTGAGACCTTTAGCGGCAATTTTCTTACCTCGTCGATCACCACGTAATTGACCGCACCATACATTCGTGGCAAATAATCATGGGCCTCGGTGTCAATGGTGATACAGAATGGATGAATGCCCTGATGCTTGGCTTCAATCAGGGCTTGACGGGTATCCTCAATGCCATATTCTCCACGATAACCGTCATAATCATCGGGTTTACCATCCGATAAGGTAATCAGCAGTTTGGTCCGGGCCTCGATATCCGCCAGCAAACCACTCAAATGGCGGATGATGACGCCCATACGGGTGTAGTCCTGTGGGCGAATTCCAGCGATTCGACGCTTTACCTGGTCGCCGTAGTGCTCGTCAAAACGCTTGATTCGATAAAGCTCACACCGCTTGCGCGTCATGCCCGAGAACCCATAGATTGCATAGCGGTCGCCCAGTATCTCCAACGCTTCACACAACAAAACCAGCGCTTCCCGTTCAGCATCATTGATCCATCCTTTGGTTGAACCGCTCATATCCACCATGAATATCACTGCCATATTACGTTCCAGGTTTCGATGCTTAGTAAACAATCGTTCGGACATCTCCAATCCAACATGCATATCGGCATACGCCTCGACGACCGCATTCAGGTCGATGTCATCACCGTAGATCTGTTTCTTGAGAATACGATCCTCGCCGCGCAATGCCTCGAAGGTCTTCCGTAATCCCGATATCAGGCCCGCATAGCGACGCAGCACCTCGTCCACATAGCACTCCTCACTGGGGTGCAGCTCAATCTCTCGCAACACACACCAATCCTTGCGGTAGTGTTGGCGGCGAAAATCCCACTCGTTGTACAACCAGGCGCCCTCCTCGTGATATGCACCCTCCCAGACGCTCGCGGGTTGCTGACCCGTACCAGGCGTAGGCTGGTAGGCCCCGTCGCCGGCAGCCACCAGGTATTCCTCTGGAATCTCACCAAAGTCTTGCAGAATCGAGCGGGACAGTGCGCGAATTTCCTCAGGCGGCGAGACCGGTCGGCCGTCTACAGTCCATTCGATTTGGAGATCGTGCTGTCCATCTTGGGATGGTGGCCAAGTGGCTTGGAATCGAGGCGGTATCGAAGTTTGTTCGGCAGTGACTGAGTCTTCATCTAACTTGCGGTTTATTTGCCGCAAGCTCTGTTGGAACTTGTGTTTTTCCCGGTGCTGACGGGCACGCATTGCCGCCTCGGCGTTTTCGAGCAGCAATCTACCCTGGAAACAAAATGGCGGCGGAAGACGGTCCCCAGTGGGATACAATTGTTGCAACGCGTAAATCGTATCGCGAACCGTTGTTTCTGGTGCCTTTAACCGGTTCACTGCGTCAGTCCAGCTTAACGGATAACTAATCTCCGCTTGCTCGCGTTGCAGGGTCATCATTTCCCGGTACAAGCCGGGTAGTTCACGTTCAATACACGCGTTGAGACGTGCGGTTTCCAGTATATGAAACAAGCGAGCCGCGCGTTCTGGTTCTGCATAGCTGCCACATACATCAGTTAAGCTCGCTAACTCCCCAGGCACACGAAATGTACCGAACCAGGTTTGCGCCCACAGATGTGAACGTTGAGGCAGGTATAGATGCTCGGTATCTGTGTAGACAACCTCATTTGCCTGCAGCTTGAGTTCACGGCCTGCGAGTCCCTGCACATAATGCGCTAATATTCCCACCACCTCGTCGAAATTCTGGCCGAACTCTCTCAAGTGGAAATCCCTGGCGAATTGTTCAACCGCCTGAACGATGGCGCAGCCGGGATACAAACCTTGTTTGTCGTATACATCCATGAATTGGATAATCCATTTCTCGACACCATCAAGATCCATGAGGCGAAGCGCGTCGGGGGCTTGACTAGCAAATTGATAGCCCATCTCGGAATTGGTCCTAACGATCACGCTGACCCAATGAAGTATGAAGTCTTGTTGCTGACGGGAGAATTGTGACAAAGCTTGAGCCGGCGCTTCCGCGGTTCGCCGAGTCGACAAGACAGGATCGAGATATTCGTCTAGGTGTGCTTCCAGTTCATCGAATGTGAGAGAGCGTTTGGACATATTGGGTTGGTCTGATAACTGCAATGTGGAACGTGCAACATTCGAATAATCAACAAATTTCCGGCGGCGGGCACGTATGTCCTCGAGACTTCCCGGTGTTTGACTGTGTGCCTGTTTAAAACAAGGAAGCCGAAAGTTCGTTCATCGCCGACAACATTTCTGGATCATCGGAAAGCGCCTCGGACACCGCACCCCGACAAGCAGTGGCGGGATCAATCCCGGAGACAATAAGTTTCGCGGCATGCACTAATAATCGCGTGCTCGCTCCTTCGTCTAACCCGCTGCCTTTTAAATTGCGCGTCATACGTGCGTACTTCACCAACTTGTCAGCTCTCTCTTCATCCAATCCCGATTCGTTCTTCACGATGGTCCGCTCCAATTCTGCCGGCGGATAATCGAATTCTATGGCCACAAATCGCTGCCGAGTACTGTGCTTGAGATCCTTGAGGACGCTCTGATATCCGGGGTTGTATGAGATCCCCAGGCAAAATTCCGGCGGCGCCTGCAACAATTCACCGGTCTTCTCCATTGGCAGTACTCGTCTGTCGTCTGCGAGCGGATGAATAACCACCGTCGTGTCCTTGCGGGCCTCGACGATCTCATCCAGGTAACAAATACCCCCAACTCGCACCGCGTGGGCCAGGGGGCCGTCCACCCAGCGGGTCTCGCCACCGATGATCAAATATCTCCCAACCAAGTCGGAGGCGGTAAGATCGTCATGGCAGGATACTGTGATCAACGGTCGGCGCAGCCGCCACGCCATGTGCTCCATGAACCGTGTCTTGCCGCAGCCGGTCGGGCCCTTTAACAAGATTGGAATCTGATTAGTATACGCGGCTTCAAACAACCCGATTTCTTTGCCCTGCGGTTCATAGTAGGGCTGCTCGGTTACGAAGTACTCTTGTGTCTTAAAGGCCTGGGTTTCCACTGTTCCACTTGCGATCTAGGTTGTTGAGTAGCGAACGTTGTGACATGGTAGCAACTTAGAGGGTGCGAGTGGAAAACGGAAACGAAATGTCAAAGCGAATTTTCGTTTTCATAGGGACCATACACCTACTCTATCACTTCATACGAAAATTGTATCTGCGTGTAACGGCCTTACATAGCGACAGCTAAGCGGAACACATATATTATGCGGTTCCGCCACGGCGACGTGATCGTCGCACGCTGCGGATCTTGAGCAACGAGATCAAATGCCTACCGGAGGACGTAATCCATGACCGATGTGGTCGCAACCAATGAAACGATCTTGGTAGTAGGAGGCGGTATCAGTGGCATGACTGCCGCGCTGGAAGCAGCAGAGTGCGGTAAACAGGTGGTACTGGTTGAGAAAAACCCCTCCGTTGGTGGACGGATAGCGCAGCTGTATAAGTATTTTCCCAAGCTCTGCCGGCCAAGCTGTGGCCAGGAAATTAATCTGCGCCGGCTCAAAGTCAACAAGAGAATTCGACTTTTGACGATGGCCGAAGTTACTAACGTTGACGGCGCGGCGGGTGACTATGACGTCTCCATTACTATTCACCCCCGCTATGTAAACGAAAATTGCACGGCTTGTGGTGCCTGTGCCGAAGCGGTAACCGCGGAGATCGACGATCCATTCAATTACAACATGAAAACGATCAAAGCGGCCTATTTACCCTACAACATGGCTTATCCGCAGCGCTATGTGATTGATCCGTCAATCGTGGGCAGCGAAGACGCGAACAAGGCAAAAGCCGCTTGCAAGTACGACGCGATCGATCTCGACATGCAAGAGCAGACGATCGAAATCAAAGTGGGCGCCGTGATTTGGGCCACCGGTTGGCGGCCCTATGATGCAGCCAAGATTCAACCTTATGGATACGATCGGTATCCCAATGTGATCACCAGCGTCGAATTCGAGCGCATGATGGATCCCTTCGGTCCCACCGGCGGCAAGTTATTGCGTCCTTCCGACGCTAAGGAGGCCAAGAGCATTGCCTTCATCCAGTGCGCCGGTTCACGAGACCGAAACCACCTGACGCATTGCTCGCGCATCTGCTGTATGGCCTCGCTAAAGCAGTCAACGTATATTGGTGAACAATACGGCGATGACGCTGATGCCAAAGCCACCATTTATTACATCGACATCCGCGCCATCGACCGGTTTGAGGACTTCTATAAGAAAGTCCAGGCGGATGAAAAAGTCCATTTTATAAAGTCCAAGGTGGCTAACATCACCGAGAATCGAGATACCGGTGATGTTGTGCTGCATGGTGTCGACACCGAGGGTTATCACCGCTACGACAATACCCACGATCTGTGTGTGCTGGCAATCGGCATGGAACCCAGCGTGAGAGCAGACCAGATCGCCGATAACGTTTCCGCCGATGCCAGTGGTTTTATTCAAATGAATGGGGCCGGTGGGGCTATATTCGGCGCGGGCTGCGCCACTAATGCCTTGGACGTCAACCGAGCAGTGCAGAGCGCGACCGCGGCGACGCTACGCGCCATCCAAGTCGTCAATCGTGTATCGAGCGCGGAGGCCTGAAAAAATGTCTGAAAACAAGACCGCGGCGTATGTATGTAAGGGTTGTGGTATCGGCGACCGCTTGGATACCGATCAACTGGCTAAGATCGCGGAGAGCGAAGGTAAATGCTCCCTCGTTCGCCAGCACGATTTCTTATGCAATGCAGACGGCGTCAACACCATCCGCAATGATATCGAAGGCGAAGGCGTCACCCATGTGGTGATTGCAGCCTGCTCACGTCGTGCCAAGACCGACGCGTTTGGATTTGATGACGTGGCTCTCGGGCGCGCAAATCTGCGAGAGGGAGTCATCTGGGTACGTCCCGATGCCGAAGAGGCCAGAGAAACCACCCAGGAAATGGCCGATGATTATCTGCGCATGGCTTGCGCGGAGATCCAGTACATGAAACAACCCGCGGCCAATCAGAATGCGGGCACCAACAAAAACATCCTGGTCGTGGGCGGCGGTGTCAGCGGTATGACCGCAGCGCTCGAGGCATCCAAGGCCGGATACGGGGTATTGCTGGTCGAAAAGACCGGTCAACTCGGCGGCTGGGCGGCAAAGCTATACAAACGCGTGCCCGATCGCGAGCCGTTTGCTGACCCACAAGACACTGGCGCGAGCGATCTAATAAAGTCCGTGGAACACGACAAGAACATCACCGTGTTCGTGAATAGCTCGATTACCCGAACCAGCGGTGCCCCCGGGCAGTTCAGTATTGATATCAGCGCCGAAAGTGGTGAGACGGTGACCGAAAACGTGGGCAGTATTATCCAGGCGAGTGGTTTTTCCAATTACGATGCCAACCAGTTGCCCGAGCTAGGCTACGGGAAGAGCCCGGATGTGGTCGATCAAGCGGAGCTCGAGCAATTAGCAAAACAGGCCGCGGACGGTCCCATCAAGCGGCCGTCGGACGGTAAGGAAGTCGAGAGTGTCGTCTTCGTTCAATGCGCGGGGCAGCGTAGCGACAAACAGGGCCACCTCCCCTATTGTTCCGGCCATTGCTGCAATACCAGCATTAAACAAGCGATGTATTTCAAGGACTCAAACCCCAACGTCGATACGATGGTGATGTACGATGATCTGCGCACCCCGGGTAATGGCGAGGACTTTTATCGTTCGGCGCAAAGAAAGGGGGTAAGCTTCACCAAGGGTAAGACGCACCAGGTCAATCCCGTAAATGGCCAGTTGGAAGTCAAGTTCCACGATATGATCCTTGGTGAAGATGCGGTGGCAAAAGCGGACTTGGTGGTGTTGGCGACCGGTCAAGTCGCCAATTCGGGTGTCGACATCGAGCAAGCGACAACACTGGAGGTTGAGGATGAAGACGGACAGTCTGAGGCGACCGCTGAGGCCGACACCAGCGAGGTTCAAGTCCCGGTGGAATCCATACTCAACCTCACTTACCGTCAGGGTGTTGACTTGCCCCATCTGCGCCATGGGTTTAGCGACTCTCATTTCATATGTTTTCCTTATGAAACTCAGCGTAGCGGCATCTATACCTGCGGTCCGGTACGGCGGCCAATGGACATTGTGCAAACGATGGAAGATGCCACCGGCGCCGCTCTCAAAGCAATTCAAGCGGTGGAGAACGCAACGTTGGGACGCGCTGCTCACCCACGCTCCGGTGACTTGAGTTTCCCAAGCTTCCGCCGCGAGGGTTGTACCCAATGCAAGCGGTGCACGGTGGAATGCCCATTCGGCGCCATCGATGAAGACGAACAACGTTATCCGGTATTCAATGAGTCTCGATGCCGACGGTGCGGAACCTGCATGGGGGCGTGTCCAGTACGGGTGATTTCATTCGAGAATTATTCCGTCGACACCGTTGGACAACAGATCAAGACCGTGGATATGCCCGATGAGTTCGATGAAAAGCCGCGCATTCTGGTGCTGGCCTGCGAGAACGATGCCTACCCGGCTCTGGATATGGCGGCCCAACAGGGCCTGGAGTACAGTGCATTTGTTCGCATCGTGCCGGTGCGCTGTCTCGGCTCGGTAAACACCATCTGGGTCACCGATGCCCTGAACAGCGGTTATGACGGCGTCATGTTAATGGGGTGTAAAAAGGGTGACGACTACCAGTGCCATTTTGTGAAGGGCTCGGAACTGGCGCATTATCGGATGAGCAAGATCGACGACACATTGCAGCAACTACAGCTGGAGCCCGAGCGCGTGCAGACGTACGAAGTGGAAATCACCGACATCCAAAGATTGCCGACACTCATAAACGAGTACGTGGCCAAGATCGATGAAATCGGAATGAACCCGTTCAAGGGCTTTTGAGCAGGAGGAATGTAATGAGTGACGTCAACACCGCCATGGTCCAGAAATATCGTAACGATTTTCTCAAAGAAGTCGAAGAAAACGTTGAAGAAGGCCATTGGGTAAAGATGTGTATGCAGTGCGGTGTGTGTTCAGGCTCCTGCCCATTCGGACCCGACTGGGATCACCCACCCCAAGAGATATTCATGATGATCCGGGCCGGTAAACGTGATGAGGTTTTGACTACCGAGTCGATGTGGATGTGCACTTCTTGCTACAACTGTATCGTCCGTTGTCCGCGAGAACTGCCGATAACCCATATCATGCATGGGCTGGCTAACTATGCCCACCGCCTGGGTATTGCGCCGAAGATGAATCCGACGCGCCGCTTTTCAAAAATATTTTGGAACAATATCGCCAAGACCGGGCGCGTCAACGAATTGGCGCTGTCGCTGAAGTTATACTTCATGGATGGCTTCATGAGCGGTATCAAGAACGCGCTGGCGATGGCGGGCGTTGGTATCGGCATGCTCAAGACAAAACGACTAAATCCGTTCGCGCTCATTAACCATAAAGGCGTGAAGAATCCCAAAGAGCTTCATGTGCTACTGAAGAAGGCTCGAGAGATTGAAGATCGGCGCAAGGGCATAGCCAGGTAACGGGAGTTCGTCATGGCCAAGAAAGAATATTCATTTTATCCAGGTTGTAGTTCAGAACGTAAGGCCTCGGCCTCTAATTACATGGTGTCAGTTGACGCGATGTGCAAAAAACTTGATATCAAACTCAATGAGATCCCCGATTGGAATTGCTGCAGCGCCTCGATCGGCTACGCCGAGGGAGGAGAGTTACCACGTCATGTCATGAATGCGAGAAACATCGCGTTATCCGAACAACACAGTCCTGGCCAAGATATCGTCGCCACCTGCGCTGCGTGTTGGCTTGGCGCCAAAGAGACCGCTGATCGTCTCGATGCTTCCGAACAGCTGCTTGCGGACACCAAGGAAGTCCTCAAAGAAGCAGGACTCGATATTCACTTGAAAAATGAGACTCCGATTCGGCATATGGTCGAAGTCTTGATTGAAGACATCGGCTACGAAGGTATAAAAGAACCGATGGTGAAATCCTTGGAGGGGATCAAATTTGCGGGGTACGTCGGATGCCAGACCAATAGGCCGTTTGGTGTCGACGGCGAATCGTTTGAAAACCCCGTGTATCTGGATAAGATGGTTGAGACCGTCGGCGGTGAAGCCATCACGGACTACGAAAAAAAGGTAACTTGCTGTGGCGGTGCTCTCGCGTTTTCGGAACCCAAAAAGAGCCAGAAACAGATCAAAGATATCATCGAGGCTGCCTACGACCAAGGCGCCGACATGATCGTAACGCCGTGCCCGGTATGTCAAATGAATGTCGAGGTGTATCAAGATCAAATCAATAAACACTATGGAACCAAATTCCATATTCCGGTGACCTACTACAGCCAGTTGTTGACGGTTGCTTACGGTGGCAGCGCCAAGGAAGCGGGCCTTGACGGCAATATTGTCCGCGCCAAACAGCTCGAGGAAATCGCGGCGAAATAGATTGCCCTAGCTCATTCCACCGCAAACCAACAGTACGCCCCCATGATTATCGGGGGCGTTGTATTTTTGGTAGGCACAACGCATTGACCAGTATGATGTCATTCCAAACGGAACAAGGAACCTCACAATGCTTGATGATAGCAACGCATTCAAGAGGTCAAGATCCCTTACTGCGACTGCGCGCAGCACAAGCCGCGCTGCGCTCGTCGAGATGACAACGCGAAAAAGTTTGCCCGCGACCGCGAGCCTTACAAGCTTTGTACTTTTTGTTTCACACGTTAACCCGTATATTGCATCAACGCGGTAAAAACAAGAACTGACATTGTGTATGGAGTAAGGAATTTGGCCAATGCCCGGTGTGACGCTTGGTGCAATATTCGGATTAAACTCTCTCCCATGAATTCGATACGTGCGGTAACCATAGATCTCGACGATACCTTATGGGCAATCGCCCCGGTAATCGTCCAGGCCGAGAAACGCATGTATGATCTGCTGACGGCAAACTGCCCGGCGATAACCAAGTCCTATGGCGTGGATGAACTGCGGGGGGTGCGTGCCCAGGTAGAAATAGATTTCCCAGAGTTGAAGCACGATCTCACCGCGATGCGCAAACTGACCATCGAGCGGGTGCTCCTGGAATGCGGTTATGACACTTCGTACGTGGAACCCGTATTCGACGAATTTATGCATGCACGCAACGACGTTGCCCTGTTTCCAGACGTGATCCCGTCACTTGCGCAACTATCGAAACGATTTCCCTTGGTTAGCATCAGCAATGGCAACGCTGATCTGAACCGAATCGGACTGCGCCATTTTTTTACCGCCTGCGTGTCGGCAAAAGAGGTAGGGGTCGCCAAGCCCCATTCCAGAGTATTCCTGACTGCCTGCGACCGAGCCGGTTACCCTCCTGAATGTGTTATTCATATCGGCGACCACCCTCATCAGGATATCCTTGGTGCCGCAAAGGTGGGTATGAAAACTATCTGGATGAACCGGGAGGGAAATATTTGGGATCACGAGCATCAGCCGGACGCGGAGGTATGCTCCCTGACCGACGCTATGAAACTACTCGTGGGCTGACAATACATAACTTAGGAGTATCAAATGTCGGAATTTTTGGTCGATTACGGTTTATTTCTAGCCAAAACACTAACAATCGTCATTGCAGTTGTTTTAATCATCGTTGTCAGTTTCGCGTTATCACGCCGGACCAGGTCGCTAGAGAAGTTAGAGGTGAAAAACCTCAACGATAAATTCGAGTCCATGCAACAACTCTTGAAAAGCCAGACCCTACCTAAAAAACAATGGAAAAAACTCGCGAAGGCAACAAAATCAAAAAAGAAAGCGGAACATAAGAAGAAAACAAAAGAACAGCGTAAACAAATATACGTCCTCGACTTCCATGGTGACATCAAGGCCACAGCGGTGGCGTCGCTGCGCGAGGAAATCACCGCCATCCTGACCATGGCGAGCACCGAAGACGAAGTCTTGGTTCGTTTGGAGAACAGCGGCGGCATAGTTCATGAACATGGTTTGGCCGCGTCTCAGTTGGGTCGGCTCCGTGACGCGGATATCAACCTCACCGTATCGGTAGACAAGGTAGCCGCCAGTGGTGGTTATATGATGGCATGTGTCGCCGACAAAATAATCACCGCTCCATTTGCGGTCATCGGATCAATCGGGGTGCTGGCGCAATTGCCAAATTTTCATAATTTGCTGACCAGGCACGGCGTGGAATTTGAACAGCAGACAGCCGGTGAATACAAAAGAACGATCACCATGTTCGGTAAGAACACCGAAAAAGAACGCACCAAACTTCGCGAACAAATCGAGGAGATGCATGATCTTTTCAAGGACTTCGTTGCCAAGCACCGGCCTCAGTTGGATCTAAAAAAGGTCGCTACCGGGGAATATTGGTATGGCACCAAGGCGCTGAACTTGAATCTCGTTGACGAACTCAACACCAGTGATGATTATCTGCTCGCAGCCAAGGACCGCGCAGACATTTATGAAATCTCGTACACGGCAAAGAAAACGGTCACCGAGAAACTGCTGTCCAGCGTTGAAGTAGTGTTGGAACGGTTTGGACTGGGGAGAATGTGATAATCGAACGGATCGAAAACGGTCAGCGGTGAAAGGTTATCAGTTTCTTACCGCTTAGCTGAATCACGTCAAACAGGATCTCTGCCGCCTCGGTGCGTAGGATGTCGTTGTCTTCCTCATCCCCATCCTCATCCTCATTCGCAACGTCATTCCCGGATAACTGATCGCGCTTTAACGGCGTCAAACCGCGGGAAACTCGATACAGATTTAGCCGCTCGAGGCGAGCCTGCTCTATTCGGTCCCGACTCGCTACGCGTTCTGACTCCAGCAAACTGATAGTCTTTTTTTCTCGCGCCTGCTTGGCCGCTTCTGCTTCTGATAATAAGTACTTAAACCCCGATTTAGCCTGTGCCCGCGTGCGATGCCGAAGCTTGGCCTCGTCGATTACTTTGCCGCTGATCTCGGCCGCTACATAACGGGCCGGCTGTATCGACGCCCACGGCAGCGCGTTCTCCAAGGCCCGCTCACCCTGCTTTTGCACGTCGATAGCTGTCGGAAATACGATATCCGGAATGACACCGCGGTGCTGCGTGCTGTCGCCGTTGATGCGAAAGAACTGCGCGATGGTAAATTTCAGTTGCCCCAGCCCAGCCACCTTGGCGAAACGATCCAGGCTGATCAAACGCTGCACCGTTCCCTTGCCATAGGTAGGCTCACCGATGACGATTCCTCGACGATAATCCTGAATCGCTCCGGCGAAAATTTCTGAGGCGGAGGCGCTCTGGCGGTCAACCAGTACCGCTAGCGGCCCAGCATAGGCAATAGCTGGGTCTGGATCGTCATTAACACTGATACGTCCAGCGGAATCCCTGACTTGCACGATGGGGCCGGCGCGGATAAACAGGCCTGTTAACTCGGTCGCCTCTGCCAGCGACCCGCCGCCATTGCCGCGAAGATCGATCAGAATACCGCGGACGTTTTCCTCTTCCAGTTCACGAAGCAAACGCCGCACATCACGCGTCGTGCTGCGAAAACTTCTCTCACCTTGTTCGCGGGCTTCGAAATCGGTGTAGAAGGTCGGCACACGGATCACTCCGATTTTTGCGGTGCCACGGGAAGTCGGCAGTTTGATTACCTGTTTCTTCGCTGCCTGTTCTTCCAACTTAATCGTGTTTCTCACCAAGGTGATTATTTTCGTCGGACCATCCGGCGATGTGGCCTTGGGCAGAACTTCGAGACGAACCACCGTCCCCTTTGGACCGCGAATCAAATCCACTACATCGGGTAAACGCCAGCCGATAACATCGACGATTGCATCGTCCGCTTGCGCCACACCCGTAATTCTGTCATCGACGTGAAGCAGTCCACTTTCATCAGCCGGGCCACCGGCAATGATCCGGCGTACCATTGTATATTCGTTTTCCGACTGCAACGCCGCTCCGATACCCTCCAGGGAAAGACTCATGCGAATCTTAAAATTCTCGGAGGCACGCCGATCGAAATAGGAGGTGTGCGGTTCGATCGAGGCCGTATAGGCGTTAATAAAAGTCTGATATATGTCTTCGCTGGTGAATTGACTAACGCGATCAAACAACCGGCGATAACGCTTTTCCAAGGTTTCGGAAACTTCCGTACCAGACTTGCCAGCCAAGCGCAAACCAAGCGAATCGTTCTTTACTCTTTTACGCCAAATTTCACTAAGCTCAGCAACGTTCCGTGCCCATGTCATCTCACTGCGATCCAGCACGAATTCTTCATCAATTTTATAATCAAAATCCCGGCCCAATAGCTCGACTGCGTAATTGATCCGCTCTTTCAGCCGCTTTCGCAGTACCTTGAATATCTCAAAAGCAGGATCCAATTCAGTGTCGCGAATCGCGTCATCAAGCCGGTAACGATACTTTTCAAAGCGGTCGATATCAGAGGCCAAGAAATAGCTACGATTCGGATCGAGAGACGCCAGATATCGTTCGAATATTAAATCGGAAAGTTCGTCATCAAGCTGGCGCTTTCGATAATGATAGCGGCGGATAAACTGGTTAATGATTTCAGTTGCTTTGCGATGCTCGGGGGTTGCGAATAGACGATCCACGCTCACAGGGTTGACTTTGGCGCCGGCGACGCCGCACCATACCCAGAGCACCAGGACTATTATGGATGACAGTTTTGTCCGCATTACCAACCGCTTTTAAAAATACTGCAGCACCCCCAGCCGCACCTTGCCCGATGAGCGCAAGGCGAGATATTAGATAATAGACCAGAGGGCGTGTTAACCGCCAGCGGCACGCCCCCGATTGTTGCGAAAAGTCTTAAGTCTATGAAAGTTATAACAAAAAATATCTGTTCCTGGCCCATAGTACACTCCTTCGCCGACCGCCTAGGTTCCCGGTTTGTTTGACCCATACATCCAGCCTATATACCAGCCTATATAAACGTGACCGGATACGAGCAAAATAAACAACGCCTGGTCCCGCAGATCCGTGCCCAGGGGCGAGACATTCGCCTAAACAAACAGACCTCCAACCTGTTCCGCGACCGCAAGCCCGGTCCTGAGACTCGGCTCGATGTCTCTGCATTCAATCACGTATTAAAGGTCGACAGTGCTAACGATTGGGTAGAAGTCGAAGGCATGACGACGTATCAAGACTTGGTCGATGCGACGTTAACGCACGGCGTGATGCCAGCCGTGGTGCCACAACTGAAATCGATCACCATCGGCGGCGCCGTGGCCGGGATCGGTATCGAATCAACATCATTCAAACATGGCTTAGTGCATGAAAATGTATTGGAAATGGAGGTGTTAACTGGTAACGGCGATTTCGTTACTTGCACACCGGACAATGAACACCAGGACTTGTACTTTGGGTTTCCTAACTCCTATGGAACTCTAGGCTACGTAATGAAACTCAAAGTAAGAACGATACCAGTTAAACGCTATGTCAAACTTCAGCACCTTCAATACCATGACGCAAACTCCTACTTTGATGACGTGGATCATTGGACACAAAAAGACATTGATTTTATCGACGGTACGGTGTTCTCTCCGACAGAACTCTATCTTTCTATCGGCACATTTATCGATGAAGCCCCTTTTACCAGCGATTATACTTTCGAGAATATTTACTACCGTTCGATCCGTGACAAACGCATCGATTACTTGACCATTTATGATTACATCTGGCGCTGGGATACCGATTGGTTCTGGTGTTCCAATAATGTGTTCGCGCAGCACCCGTTGATACGGCGCATATATGGCCGTAGTCGCCTGAATTCCGTCTTTTACACGAAGCTCATGCGCTGGAACGCAAAATACGGGGTGACCCATTTCGCCCGTCGGCTGGCAAGGACCTATGGGGAAACTGTGATTCAGGATGTGGATATACCGATACAACGGGCATCGGAATTTTTGGAACATTTTGATCGTGAGATAGGTATTCGGCCGGTATGGATATGCCCATTCAAGGCTGCCAACCCGGACCAAGCGTTCCCACTGTATGCAACGGACCCGAAGACGACTTATGTCAATTTTGGGTTCTGGGATGTGGTGCGGGGACGTGAAAAGCGGCCGGAAGGCTTTTTCAATCGCAAGGTGGAAGCAAAGGCGGAGGAATTGGGCGGCATCAAATCTTTATATTCGGATTCGTTTTACACTCGCGATAAATTTTGGGGACTGTATAACAAATCAGCCTATGATGCGTTGAAAACCAAGTACGATAACTCCGGACGGTTTAAAGATTTGTATCAGAAATGCGTCCAACGACAATAAGACCCCCAAATTCTCTGGGGTCAACGCAATGACAGGTGTTCATGGAAAAACCGCGATACAGCGACTGCGAGTAATTTGTCATGATCCAAGGGTTGTGGGCTATCACCGTTTAAAGAATTCCAGGTGGGCCTGTACGTCTCACAGCGCGATCAGGTGACACCGACCAAATATCAACGTATTTGGGACGTGGTCGCCGAAATTCCGCGCGGACGGGTCGCGACCTATGGACAGATCGCGCGCCTCGCGGGTTTGGGGCAACGCGCGCGTTTGGTGGGTTATGCCTTGCATCATTCACCAATCGAAATCGAATTGGCTTGGCATCGCGTCATCAACGCGCATGGAAAGATTTCGTTTCCTCAGAGCAGTGAGCGCTACCAACGCCAGCAGGTAAAGTTAGAAGCCGAGGGAATCGTATTCAAAAACGGCCGAGTAGACCTCGACACATACCGCTGGCGTCCAACTACCGAGGAGTTTCCGGATGAGTACTTCGCGCAGGAACGAGGCTTACAATGACCTACCATCGACCGTGTGTATCCCACCGCCCTTGTTGTTGACTGATGGGTCTGCTGCTCTTCCTCGTGTAGCGGGCGATGCCCGCAAGCGCCAATTGCGCGATGCCTCGATTCCCAATGCGCAGTCATACCGAGTCCGGATTGTCACCGTCGAGTACTAGCCCGTATATTGCACCAAGGCGCCCCGGCGCTGGCTCGGTCGCGAACAACTGGACTTGCGCTTTGCTCAACAGAAAAAAAGGGCCCGGAGTCACAGACTCTGCTCCCTTTTTTTCATCGCTCCAGCGCGGCGCTTGTCCCGCACAGCAGGGGAACTCCGCGCAGCACAAGTCGCATCACCATCATCTGGGGTCCTTGTGCAATATACGGGCCACCTGTACCTTAGGTTCATGAAAATCGGAACCTGTCGTTTTCTCGAAAAAGACCATGTATTCGTCGCCGACGGCGACCTTGCCTGTCTCCCCGCCCTGGACCCTGCCCTGAACTACACCGGGTATGCAAGTGTGTTAAACGTGGTTGGTGCTGGCAGCTCGGCTTGGGGAGATCTTGCCCAATGGGTAAAGTCCGCACCGCAAACAGCCAAGATGGCGATGCGGGACTTGGAGCTATTGGCGCCGATTCCCCGGCCCACGAAAAACATCATGTGTCTGGGTTGGAACTACCGTGAACATGTGACCGAGTCCGCCGACGCCTCGCGACGTAATGCGGAACTGCCCAAGTACCCGATCGTCTTTACTAAATCGGTTTCCAGCGTCACCGGGCCATACGCCGGCATTCCTTATGACGCATCGGTATCCCGGGAAATCGACTGGGAAGTGGAGTTAGGCGTGGTGATCGGAACGCCGGCCCACAAGCTCACAAAACAACAAGCGCTAGCCTGCATATTCGGCTATACCGTGATCAACGATATCTCGGCACGCGATTTACAGTTCCGCCATGAGCAGTTCTTCATTGGCAAAAGCCTCCCCGGTGCATGTCCCATGGGCCCGTGGATCGTGTCCGCCGATGAAATCGCGGATCCGCAAAATCTGGACCTACGATGTCGTGTCAACAACGATACAAAACAGGAATCAAACACCCGCTACATGATCTTCGATGTGGCGACAATCATAGCGACTTTGTCTCAGAGTATGGTCCTGGAACCAGGTGATATCATCGCCACTGGCACCCCGAGCGGCGTGGGATTTGCACAAAAACCGCCGCGGTATCTGATGCCCGGCGACATCGTGGAATGTGAGGTGGCCGCTATTGGAAAGATCCGCAACCGGATCAACAATTAAGAAACCCGATCGGTGACCGCGGACAGGAACGTTCTCACGCTCCTGCCAGCCTGTTTCCATACCGATCAATTGCCCGAGCGACAGCAACACCGCTAGCCTGCATATTGCACCAGTATCCGGGAAGCTGGCGCAGGACAGGGGCGGCTGAACGCGAGACTGGAGCGAAAGTCATAGCAGTAGCTATGGCTTGAGTGAAGTCCAAGTTCAGGTGCGCCTGGACCAGCCAGAGCCCGGATAGGACACCGGCCGTGTACAAAGTGTACCCAAGACAAATGTTCTTGATTCGATGTCTATAAATTGTTTATCAATAAGTTACCTCAAGGCCGATGGCCGACTGGTGCAATATGCAGGCTAGCAGCAAGATTTCGTGGTGACTATCCATGACAAGAAGTGTGACCGGTCTGTGAGCCACTGCAACTGAGTCAGATCTATCGAAAACCGCAGCCGGATACCTCGAAACCGGCGCTACCCCGTGTCCAGCAGTATGTCCTTGGCCTGATTAATCTTGGCAGCAAGATAGGTCGACCCACCCCGATCGGGGTGGAGCTTTTGCATTAAACGGCGGTGTGCGTCAATGATTTGCTCGCGCGTTGCATCGTCAGCAACACCGAGCACCTCACTCGCCTCTTGGCGGGACATCTGACTGCCGGATGGCGGATAGCCTGCTTGCGATGCCCCGGCGGCAACATGCTCGCGCCACTCTTCGCCATGCGTGCGATCGAGATAGGCTTGCAGCAATGCCGCAGACTCCGCATCCTCCCGATGGCATTCTTCGTATAACTTTATCAGTTGCTCCTCGGAAAGCGCGGACAGTGGTTGACCGACGAACTGACCCCCTAGCACCACACCGTCTAATTCACCGCTGTCATGATCCAAACTCATGCGCAAATAACGCGATTCCACTTGCGACCTGCCGCCACTGCCCGCCCCACCAGGTCCAACTGTCCCTGCTCGCGCCGCGCGCGTGTTTTGCACCAAAGTGTAGATTTGACTCAGAATTGGAACATAACGGAGCAAAGACAACAGGCGGCCTAAAAACGGAATGGCGGAGGCCACCAGGGCGAATAACCAATGTAGGCGGCCCGTCGCCGTTAATAACAGCACCGCGATCACCGCGCCCCAAACTGCCCCGCGCCGCAGGTATCGGGCTACTTTTTTCGGATCCTCCTTGAGAATCCAATGGACCAGCAAAGCCGCGCCCGCGACCACAATAAACAGTACCAGCAGACGAAGAATCATGTGTTAGCCCGTATATTGCAACAAGGATCCCGGATGATAGCGAAGGGATCGGGCGTCTGGACGCCGCGCTGGAACGAAATGCATAGCCGTAGCTATGGATTGAGTGAAGGGCAAGTCCAGGTGTTCGAGACCGAGCCAGGGCCAGGATAGTCCCGCCCTTATTCTTACTAAGAAACCTGGAGAGCCGACTGTTTTCATTTCCGTGACAACACGCTGTGAGTGTCTTCGATTGTGTACCAAGAATAAGGGCGGGGCGCCTTGGTGCAATATACGGCTTATTTCCGTTTACCGATCTGGTGAACCAGCCGGCGTACCGGACCCGCTTTGTCCTTGCTGAAATCCTGCAGGGCGCGGTGTCCGCCCGCTGCATACACCGCCACCGCGCTCAACAATTCCTTGAGCTGCTGTGGGCTATCGGCGTCAAATGGACAACAGGCACCATTGCTCAGATGCGCAATCTGTTCGAAGGCCTGCGCGGCCCGCTGGTCATGCCCTTCATGAAATACAAACGCGGGCACGCCAAGTAATCCCATTTCTCCAGCGATTTGACTTAGTTGATCTACATCTTCCTCGACACAGTCTCCGACAAACACCAAGGCTTGTACCTTTTGCTTCTTGGTTTCCTTAATCGCGTGCTTGAGCACCTTGCGAACCTGGGTCAGGCCCCCCAAGCAAAATACCGCCGTCATCCGCTTGAGGAGGTCCTGCGAACGCTTGTACCAGGGACTGTAATTGAACTCTCCGTAGCCACGATAAAAACACAATTGAATCTCCAACCCACCCAAGGATGCCGTTTCGGTGAACATCTGGGTTTGAATATGTGTTGCTCGATCCCAAGTCGGTTGCCGACTCGCGGTGGCGTCCAATGCGAAGATAAGCCGGCCCCGCTGACCCGCTACCTTCACCACCGGCGCGGTCGCCACCTTGTCGAGAAATGCGGCAATCTTGGCCGCGGAGGACTTTGTCGGTAGACGTTTATCTTTGGCCATCTTCAGTTCACCAGAGAACGGAATTGACGATTGATGTCGTTCACCCGCCTCAGAACCCGGTCGCGCTGCCGAGGTGTTAATGAACGATCAATCATCACGATCATGTCACTGATAATGTCCCATGTTTTTTCAATCTTATTCCCTAGTTGGGGGCTGATGTCGTCCTGCTCAACCCACCAACGGTTCAGAAACCGCTCCAACCGATCACTGGGAGCCGACTCCCGCAACATACTTAGTATCTCCTGCTGTTGGCGAATGCGGTAGTCATACCAATCCTCGTAGGTGTTGGGAATGGCATCGCTGAGGCGCGTTACCAAGCGCTCCTGGGCGATTGTTAATGTGCCGGTCCAACGTTTGAGACGACGAAATATTTGCTTCGCCCTTCGTGACTTGCGGTAATCCTCGGAGAACACCAGATACTTCGCATGATAGCGCCGATTCGCGGTATCCAGTTTGCGCGATAGGTATTCTATCTGCTCCGAATTTAACTGCGCCAATACCGGCGCCACCACCGCCACGGTCTTCCGGGTGGTCGCCGCATACAGCTCGACGATCAAATCGAGTATTTTCCCGGTTTCTGTTTCGCTAAGTCCGTCTTGACCATATTCATCGACTTTATCTAATAATTCAATGAATCTGGGCAGTTCCTCACGCCGGTGCTCGTCGAGGCGAAATTGCAGTTCGGGTTTTAAAAATTCTTTTTGCGTGGTAGTTAGATCCAAGTATTCATCCATGTAGCGGAACAGAATTCGATCCGCTTTCGAATAAGCGACCTTGATGGTACTGCACGCCATCAACGCCCCGACACTCAATATAATCAGCAATGCAAATATACTGCGGAATATTGAGCGATATACTTGAACCGTAGACATAATAATACTTAACCGTAACATACAACAATTATCCAACGAACGTATGAAATTACCATACAAAATCGCCATTCATTGAAGCATGTTGTCGCTCATTTGGCTGGGATTTTTTCTCGTAGCTTTTATAAGTACGCTGTATCAGTGGCTGATGTTCGGCGACCCGCATATCTTTGCGAAGGTTGTCAGCGCCAGCTTCGATATGGCGAAACTCGGCGTGGAAATCGCGATCGGACTGATCGGTGTCTTGTGTCTATGGTTGGGCTTCTTCCAGATCGCCGAACGCGCCGGCTTGATCCAGACCCTTGCACGATGGCTAAGCCCCCTGTTTCACCATTTAATGCCCGAGATACCGAAAGGACACCCCGCCGTGGGCTCGGTGACCATGAACTTGGCGGCCAATGTCTTGGGGCTCGACAATGCAGCCACGCCTATGGGTCTGAAAGCAATGCAGGATTTACAGTCATTAAACACATCACCGGAGACTGCGACCAATGCTCAAATCCTGTTCTTGGTGCTCAACACGTCGTCGGTTACGTTGTTGCCCGTTACGATCTTTCTGTACCGCACCCAGCAAGGTGCGACCGACCCCACCGCAGTGTTTATCCCCATTCTTTTGGCGACATCGGCATCCACGCTTGTCGGTCTGCTGATGGTGGCATGGATACAAAGATTAAAGCTGTGGCACCCGGTGGTGCTGGCTTACTTCGCCGTGTTCGCGGTGCTCATGGCGTTGTTCATCACCTATCTTGGCGGGCTCAGCCCGGCATCCTTGAGCGAACAATCAAGCCTTATCGGCAACTTCGCGTTGCTCAGCGTCATTGCCACATTTCTATTCATGGGCTGGTATCGGAAAATAAATGTTTATGAGGCGTTCATAGACGGAGCCAAACAGGGATTCGAGGTATGTGTCAAGCTTATCCCCTTTCTCGTCGGCATGCTGGTCGCCATCGGTGTGTTACGAGCAAGTGGTGCGCTGGATGTGTTATTGACAATGTTGAGAATCCTAACTGAGTGGCTGGGTGTAAACACCGATTTTGTGCCTGCGGTGCCCACCGCACTCATGAAACCGCTGAGCGGCAGCGGCGCGCGGGCGATGATGTTGGAGACGATGAACACATATGGCGTGGACTCGTTTCCTGCCACCGTATCGGCGATTGTGCAGGGCAGCACCGAGACGACGTTCTACGTGTTGGCGGTATACTTTGGCAGTGTCGGCATTCGTCGGGTTCGACACGCAGTGACGTGCGGCTTGATCGCCGACCTCACCGGCGTCATCACAGCGATCGCCGTGGGCTACTGGTTTTTTTACTGATCCCCACTCAGTGTTATACGTTCGACTCGCCCTCTCCCAACTGTTCTGGAGTAACCCTGGGCGTGAAGTACTCGTCCCCGGAATCAACGCTGATCGTATTGCCATCCCCGTCAACCAGCGCTTGCTCGTAGTCATTCCAGCCACGCAGGCCGGTCTTTAGGGACCATACGTTTTTGTAGCCCATCAACTTCATAGTGTGGGCGGCAAGCAAACTTCGGTTTCCCGAGCGGCACACTACAACAATTTCTCGTGCACGGGCCGTTACTAAATCCGGAATGGTTTCTTCATAACCGTATTCGCAAGCGGTCTCAAGTATGCCGCGGGGCACGAGTAACGAACCTTCGATATGCATCATCCCAAACTCATAAGGTTCACGCACATCCAAGATTAGCGGTCCCGATTCTCTTTTTAGTTTGTCAGAAAGATCCCACGGGAATATCTCTTTCACTTCGTCTTGAACCGATCTGAGTAAATCATTGAATCTTTTCATTGTCAGGAGTACTGATCCGTCCTCAAAATATCAGGTTCGCGTTTCAGCGTCAGCTGTTGAATAATACGGATTATATGTTCTAACACTAATCGTAGGTAACAATGACCGAGCAACGCATAAACGTCGGGGTTATCGGCGCCGGCGCCAATACACGCAAGATGCACATTCCAGGCCTGCAGGACATAGACGGTGTCGAGATCGTCAGCGTCTGTAACCGCAGCGTAGAGTCTGGAAAACAGGTGGCGGACGAGTTCGGGATACCACAGGTGCACGGTTCGTGGCGGGAAGTGATCGACGATCCCAACATAGACGCCATCGTCATCGGCACGTGGCCCTACATGCACAAGATACTAACTTGCGCCGCACTGGATGCGGAAAAGCACGTGTTGTGCGAGGCGCGCATGGCGATGAACGCCGCCGAGGCGCACGTCATGTGGGAGACCAGCAAGGCGCATCCGTCGTTGGTTGCGCAGATCGTACCGTCACCTTTTACCCTGCCCTTTGATCAGACTATTCAGGAGATAATACGCGATCAATTACTGGGCGAGCTCATAGCGATTGATATGCGTCACGCGACCGGTGAGTTCCCAGATTACGATTACCCGATGACATGGCGGCAAGATATCCAGTTCAGTGGGCTCAACATAATGATGATGGGCATTTGGTATGAAGCCTTGGCCCGCTGGGTCGGACATGCATGCAGTGTGTTTGCGCGGTGTAAAGAGGTAGTAAAGCTGCGCACCGCCTCCGACGGTACGCGTGCACAGGCGGTTCGGGTGCCGGATCATGTCGATATCATCGCCGACATGGACTGTGGCGCTCAGGCGCGCATGCAGTTTAGCGCCGTGCTCGGCTTGGCGCAGCCTACAGCCGAGATATGGATATTTGGCACCCAAGGCACGCTGCGGTTGGACGGCGTTGAAAAAAGGCTTTATCGCGGGACCCGGGGTGAACAAGCATTGACCGAAGTCGACATACCTGAAAAGTCACGCGGTCAGTGGCGGGTGGAGGAAGAGTTCATCAACGCCATACGCGGTATTGAAACCGTCAAGCTGACGACGTTCCAAGAAGGCGTACGCTACATGGAGTTTACCGAAGCGGTGTCGTTGAGCTCGGCTTCCGGCAAAACCATTGTCTGCCGGTAGCGGCTTGACCCGTATATTGCACCAAGGATCCCGGATGATGGCGAAGGGACTTGTGCTGCGCGCAGTGCCCCTGCTGTGCGGGGACAAGCGCAAGGTTGGGCGGCTGCATGCCTTGGTGCAATATGCAGATTAAAGCACGGCTAATTCAGCCTGCTATGAGTACCGGTATCTCGTAAAACGTCTGTGTACGAGGACAGATCGTGGGCATTGAGCAATTCTCGGGCCGAGACCGGTGTCTCCAGTGGGCACAATCCGACCGAGGCTGCGAGTTGTCCGACCAACTGCGCCGGTTTTCCTCCTCGAGCACGAAACATCACGATCGATTCGGAACCGTCACGCTTGGACATCCGATTGCCATCGTCGTCTGCCAACAGCGGCACATGCCAGTAGCGTGGCGCTGGCAAGTCTAATGCACTAAGCAATGCTAATTGCCGCGGTGTGGATTCGCGCAGGTCAACACCACGCACAACGTCGGTGACACCCATTAATGCATCATCAACCACCACCGCGAACTGGTAAGCAAAAACGCCATCTGATCGCCGCACCACGAAATCACCGACATCATGGCTGAGGTCCTGAACGATCGAACCCGTGACCACGTCCTCAACCTCGATCCTCCCGGCACCGACTCGATACCGCAACGCGGCCGAACGTATACCGTTGTTCCCGAAAGCCGATTCTTGTTCGCGACACGTGCCCGGATATATGGGCCCGTCAGACCCATGAGGCGCGCTGGCCGCCTGCTGAATGTCCTTGCGGGAACAGAAACAGGGAAAGATTGTGTGTGCATCTTGTAACCGGGACAACGCGGTCGCATAGACACCATCCCGAGCCGATTGTTCGTAGGGACCGGTTTTGCCACCGACGTCCGGTCCTTCATCCCAATCGAGGCCCATCCAGCGCAAGTCATTGATAATCTGTTCGGCGCAACCCGGCCGCACCCTCGATCGATCGAGGTCTTCCATGCGCATGACAAATCGCCCACCAGCTAATCGTGCCTGCAACCATGCCAACAACGCTGTACGCGCATTTCCCAGGTGTAACGGTCCGGATGGACTGGGTGCATAGCGGCCACCGGGCGCCCGATCTCGCAGGCGAATGGCGCGATCCAACATTCGCTCGTACTCAGAGGTCATTCAACGACGATGAGACGGTAGCCAAGTTCCACGTATTGCTGCGCCTGTGCCGGCCCCACCGCGGCAACATCCACGTAATCGGGAAACGCATCCGGCGGAATATCGTACCAACTGGCGTGGGTGCCGCAGACATGTACCGGGATATCATCCGCAGTGGTCATTTGCTTCACCAGACTATGCAGTTGCCTATAACGATCGGTCTTATCGGTGGTGAGGGCAAATTGCTCCGCGCCATGAGTGACTATCGCTATCGAAAGGCCGTGAAATCGGGCGCGTAATCGCTCGCTTTCTTGACGCAGCCTGGGCACTAAGGTGACGAGCCGATCCGGATCGCCGCTGATAATTTCAAACACCACGCCGGATGGGGCTTGGGTCAGAGAAATGATCTCATCTACTTCACCACGCAGATCAGCCGTCGCAGACCATGCTGGAAACAAAAGCAGTGACAATAATATGAACTTGTTACGTATCGACATCAATTTAGGTTCGTCTAGCCCGCATGTTGCATCAAGGATCCCGGATCATGGCGAAGGGACTTGTGCTGCGCGTAGTTCCCCTGCTGTGCGGGGACCGGGCGACACATAATCAACGTTGATTATAGTGCGTATATCGTTCTAATTGGCCCATATCTTCAGCAACAGCCTGCAAATCCAACGTAACCCGGCAACTTGATCATCGCTGAGTGCTTGACGGCACCGGGTAAGCACAGATCTTTTTTGTGTCTTCAGGAATCCATTTCGCCGTGTCACGCATGCCAAAGTCAAGCATCGTCAATTCTATCTTCGCAACGCGTTTCCCTGGCAATACGCGGATCAACAGCATTAGCTGCTCGTTGATTCTTGTAATGATAAAAAAAGGCGCGAGACAACAATATCTCGCGCCCACGGACCTAACGTAACCTGATGGATTACTTGGAACTATCAAGCATGTAAGTGACGGCCTCTTTAACCTGATCGTCGCTCAGATTTGCAAAGCCTCCCTTGGGCGGCATGTAACCGGCTTTGCCTTGATAACCTTTAATCGCATGCTCAACCAATGTATCCATACCTTGACCAAGGCGGTCTTTCCAAACACCGCTATCGCCGACTTTCGGCGCGCCGGCTACACCGGCCGCATGACAGGCGGCACACGACGAATCGTAGGTCGCCTTACCGTCGGCGATGACGTTGGACGATGAGAGCGCAATGGCCATCACGCTCCCCACAAACAGCAATTTACGCATAAGATTTTCCTCTTAGATGGTCGGTTAAGGGTTTGGTTTATTTCTTCTCAGGCTGTGGCGTCATCTCTTGCATCTGCTTCATCCATTGATCCATAAAGTTTATCTGAGACTGAGGCGCAGGCTGATTGAAATAAGGGCCCATGGCGCCCGGACTAGTCATAGACGGGTTGACCATCCCCATTGGATTTGTCATCGACGTCATGGGATTCATCATTCCACTCATGGGGTTCATCATTCCACTCATGGGGTTCATCATTCCACCCATGGGGTTCATCATTCCACCCATGGGGTTCATCATTCCACCCATGGGGTTCATCATTCCACCCATGGGGTTCATCATGCCGGTCATGGGCATCATCATCGGTGCCATCATGGGTCCCATCATCATGGGATTCATCATCATCATCGGCGCCATCATGGGTCCCATCATCATCATCGGATTGGCCATGGTCATCGGATTCATCATCGAACTGCCCATGCTCATCGGGTTCATCATCGGACTGCCCATGCTCATCGGGTTCATCATCGGACTGCCCATGCTCATCGGGTTCATCATCGGGTTGGCCGGCACGGACGAACCATGCCCGGCTTGACCGGATTGCATCCCACCCATCATCTGGGACATCATTTCGGTGTACGCCGCCATGGAATCATCTGAGTCGGCGGCCCGTACGCTTCCGATAACACATATAGTCGCTATCATCAGAGAAAGCGCCGAGAGTTTCTTTATGGAGTGCATTCGTTCAGCTCCTGTTTGCTAACGATCATTTTACCGAATTTCCAACAACGTATTGAGGCAAAAAATTTGCTTAGCCCAAAACGTCGCGCAGATGTAACCATCGACACGCGCCGCTCCACGACAACACTCGAATTCTAGCGGCTTCTTTGGCGCTACGGCAGCGTGCGAATATACGTTGATTTTACGTTTGTAGTCGGACAGATGAAACAGTTCGTATTTATACGCCTATAAGCACCGCGGGTCAGTGTTCACGGGTAGCCCGGAACTCAACATCGGGCCATCTCTCGGTGGTGAGCCGCAGATTAACCAAGTTCGGCGCAATGTAGGCCAGGCTGCCGGTCCCATCAACCGCCAGATGATTTTCGACTTTGTGGCGGAATTCCTCCTCAAGTTTAGGGTCCTCGCAGTGGACCCAACGTGCTGTGGCGACGCCGATCGGCTCAAAGGTGCACTCGACGCCGTACTCGTAACGTAATCGGTGCGCGACTACATCGAATTGTAGCGCGCCGACCGCACCAAGAATCAAATCGTTATTCGTGAGCGGCCGAAACAATTGGGTGGCGCCTTCCTCACTTAGCTGTACGACACCCTTATGCAACGCCTTGGCCCGCAATGGATCTCGCAGCTGTACGCGACGAAACAGTTCGGGCGCAAAGTTGGGTATTCCCGAAAATTTCAAATCCTCACCCTCGGTGAAGCTGTCCCCGATTTGAATGGTACCGTGATTGTGCAGCCCGATAATATCTCCCGGATAGGCCTCGTCGGCTTGATCGCGTTTGGACGCCATAAAGGTGACCGCATTGTGCACGGTAATGTCCCGACCCGCGCGCACGTGATGTAGTTTCTTGCCCTTTGCGAATCGACCCGAGGTTACGCGCACAAACGCGATGCGATCGTGATGCGCAGGATCCATGTTTGCTTGTATCTTGAATACGAAACCAGAGAACTTCACCTCGTCCGGGGATACGTTGCGATTAGCAGCATTACGGGCTCTCGGTGACGGCGCGTACTCGACAAAATGATCGAGTAACTCTTGCACACCTTGATCGTTTAATGCGGAGCCAAAAAACACCGGTGTCAACTCTCCCCGCAAATAGGCTGTTTCGTTATAAGTATGACTCGCCCCTTGTACCAGCGTTACCTGATCTCGCAACTCGGCTGCCTCCGCACCAAGGTGATGATCCAAATCTTCGTTGCCTAAACCATTGATCACCGTGTCCTGCTGTGGATTTCCCGCCCGACCGGCGAACAGCAACACACTGTCGTCCACAAACCGGTAGATGCCACGGAACCGGGCACCGGTCCCGATGGGCCAGGTCATTGGAGCACAGTTGATCTTTAGTACCGATTCGATCTCATCCAGCAGATCGATGGGATCACGACCATCGCGATCCATCTTATTAATAAAGCTCATTATCGGTGTATCGCGTAATCGGCACACATCCATCAACTTTATGGTTCGCTCTTCTACACCTTTTGCGGCGTCCATTACCATTAACGCTGAATCAACAGCGGTCAGTGTGCGGTAGGTGTCTTCCGAGAAATCCGCGTGCCCGGGTGTATCCAGCAGATTGACGATACGGTGTTTGTACGCAAACTGCATCACTGATGACGTGACCGATATTCCACGTTGCTTTTCCAGTTCCATCCAGTCCGACGTCACGTAACGGCTGGCCTTTCGGGCCTTCACGGTACCGGCAAGTTGTATCGCGCCGCCATATACCAATAGCCTTTCAGTTATTGTGGTTTTACCGGCGTCGGGGTGCGAGATGATGGCAAATGTTCGCCGCCGGGCGACTTCGTCGAGAAATGCTGACATCGAAAAATGAACCAAAAACGGGGCGGCGGATTATACCGCGCCACGGCATCTAAACAACCCTTGAGGTCGCATCCATCACCCCACCCCTATTCATGAGCGAGATATAGCCGTATGTTGCACCAACGCAGCGCTTGTCCCCGCGCAGCAGGGGAACCAGCCCCCGGATACCTTCCCCACCCGCAGATCAAAAGCGCTGAATCGAGGGGGAATTTACGGGACCGTCGCCGGCAGGGAGGCCGGCGCCGAGCCTACATGGACGTATTCACGGCGTGTCCTGGAAATTGTCACTCGATTCAACGCTGCGTCCACGTCCCCCGATCCCTTCGCCACCATCCAGGATCTTTGGTGCAATACGCAGGCTAAAGCTCATATAAGGTTTCGTCGACTTTGGGAGGTAGATACTTACGGCGCAGATCACTCAAGGTAGGTCTCGATTTCGCCATAAATGGATCTTCTTCCTCCAGCAAATCCCCCATGTCTTGCTCGATTTCATCAGGATCCTCACCCGCCTCCATGCGTCGTATCGCCTCTTCCATACCATCACCCAATCTCATGCCGGTGGAATCGAATAGCTTACGCATCAGCCGTGCGGCCTGCTTGGGATCATCTTCGTCCACACCCTCTATCTCACCGGCCAACGACATCATGGCGCTCTCGAGCTTAGATTCATCAATATCAGCGAGAGCGTCATTTTCAGTATTTTGCTCGAGTCCCTTTGATACCGAGAACAAGGATACCTGTCGTTTTAGTTGCGGCAGATGGCATTTGGGACAACTTGGAACCGCTTCGGTGTTTATCCGCCGCGAGAAGAAATTAAAGATGGTGTGGCAGTCCTGGCAATAGAACTCGTAGATCGGCATGGGTGCGGATTAATACCTGATTAGAAAAACCCTGGGATTATAAAACAAAGCCCAATACACTGGGACTTTTTGAAACGTCTAGCCTCTCAAGCATTGGGAATCCAGAATAATGACGGTGTCGGGCAACGAAGCAGCCACCCCTCTATACCTGAACAAAGGCGAGGAGCGGCGCTTATTGTCGGGTCACCTGTGGGTTTATAGCAACGAAATCAATACCAAGCGCAATCCACTTGGTCATTTCGAACCGGGTGACGGTGTCGATATATACAGTCACAGCGGACGTTGGATGGGCAACGGCTATGTCAACCCGAACTCTTTGATTTGCGCCCGCATTGTCAGCCGCGACCGGTCTCATCCGCTGTCCCGCTCACTCCTTGTCCACCGAATCAAAGTGGCCCTGAGCTTGCGGCTCCGGCTTTTCCAACATCCCTACTACCGGCTCGTCTATGGCGAAGGTGATGGTCTACCAGGGCTTATCGTCGACCGTTATGATAAGTATTGTGTGGTGCAACTCACAACAGCCGGCATGGAACGTCGGCGCGAAGACATATTAGCCGCCGTGGATAAGGTACTGCGGCCCACCGGTGTACTACTCCGTTGCGATAGCGAGATCCGCATCCTCGAGGGTTTGGACAGCTACGTGGAATCGGTCGGCAGCATTCCAGAAGAGGTCGAGCTCATCGAGCACGACACCCGGTTTGCCATCCCGCTGCGACACGGTCAAAAGACTGGCTGGTATTATGATCAAACGGACAATCGCGCGCACATGTTGCGATTAGTTCGGGACCAGCGAGTCTTGGACGTGTGTAGTTATGTGGGAGCTTGGGGTATCCAAGCAGCTCACCACGGTGCATCCGAGGTGATGTGTGTAGACGCATCGAAGCGCATTCTGGATTTTGTGTCCAGGAACGCGCAATTAAATGGAGTCGACGGTAAGGTTAGCAGCTTGCGCGGCGATGCATTTAAGGCCTTAAAAGAGTTGCATGCGACAGGGGCTCGCTTCGATGTTGTAATATTGGATCCTCCGGCGTTTATCAAACGTAAAAAAGACATACGTTCGGGTGAGCAGGCGTATCACCGACTAAACCAAGCCGCATTACAACTACTTGGAAAAGACGGCCTGCTAATCACCTGTTCGTGTTCCTTCCACATGCAAACGCATCGGTTCGTTCACATCGTGCATCGTGCCGCGCGTCATTTGGATCGGCATCTTCAGCTGATTTCCGAGGGCCGGCAATCGATGGATCATCCCGTGCATCCGGCGATGCCGGAGACCCGCTACTTAAAGTGTCTTTGTTTTCGAGTATTGCCTCGCCTGTAGAAATCAGCGGTCACAAATCCTGCGCCAAGGTACAGATACTTGGGTTATGAATTCATTGATCCGCGCGCTATGCGCTATATATCCCTGGTTAAATCAGGTCTCGCTGTAGATCTGCCCGATGAATAATCGTGGTCGCGAGTTCTTCGATGGATTTGGAAGTGGTATTGACGTAGGGAATGTCCTCTTGCCGGAACATCGCCTCGGCCTGGCTTACCTCATACTTACATTGCTTGAGCTGGGCATAGCGTCCCTTGGTAAATCGCGCTTGGCGAATCTGCGCCAGGCGCTCTGGATCGATACTGAGCCCAAACAACTTATTGCGGTATTTTTCAATGGGCGATGGCAAACGGCCAGTGTCCAGGTCGGCTGACGTGAGCGGGTAATTCGCGACATAGATCCCGAAATGCAGGGATAGATACAAGCTCGTGGGGGTCTTGCCGGTACGTGACACACCGATAATGATCACTGAGGCTTGATTATAACTGCTGATGTGAACTCCGTCGTCAGTGCGGACCGCATAATTGACCGCTGCAATCCGGCTCGTGTATTTCTCCGGATCAACAACACCATGCGAGCTACCGATAGCGTGTGACGACTCGACACCCAATTCTTCCTCCAAAGGTTGGATAAACTGGTCAATCATGTCAAAAAACACGCCATTGCTGCGGGAAATAATTTCACGTATCTTATCGTTAACTAACGTGGCGAAGACCAGCGGTGGCTCGTGTTCTTTACCCGCAGCCGAGTTTATTTGACGTACGGCTTGTTGGGCCTTCTCATCACTATCCGTAAACGGCAGAGACACCGTTTTGAACTTAATCGTCGGAAATTGGCTGAGTAACATATGCCCCATGGTCTGTGCCGTGATGCCGGTTCGGTCGGAGACTATAAACGCGTAGCGTTCCTTCATAGTATTCGTTTGTCACAGCCTTGGGGGCGTATGCAGAGAGACTCGGGGTTTAATTGTCACATAAAATTATCCCTGAAGGAGTTCTCGTGGACGATTATATCTTGTGGTTCGACTCTCTGGGCATGAAGGATGTTGCCCGCGTGGGCGGCAAGAACGCGTCTCTGGGAGAGATGATTCAACACCTATCCGGTAATGGAATTACAGTCCCGACCGGATTCGCCACCACGGCCCGCGCCTACCGCGACTTCCTGCGCCAAGACAGTCTCGACAAACGCATCGAGAAAGCCTTGCGTGGCCTCGATATCGAGGACGTTGATGTCCTGACCACGACTGCAAGTGAAATCCGCCAATGGATCGTAGACACCCCGTTACCAGATCGCCTGCAAAAAGGAATCGTGGATGCCTATGACGAGATGACAAAGAAGCAAGGAAACACCATCTCAGTTGCGGTGCGTTCATCCGCGACTGCCGAGGACTTGCCCGATGCCTCCTTTGCCGGACAACAAGAGACCTTTCTCAACGTGACCGGGCACGATGCAATCATAGACGCAGTCAGGGCGGTATTTGCTTCGCTTTATAACGACCGCGCTATCTCCTATCGCGTGCATCATGGATTCAGCCATGGCGACGTTGCCTTGTCTGCTGGTATTCAGCACATGGTGCGCAGCGATCTCGGCGCGAGTGGCGTAATGTTTAGTATCGATACCGAATCAGGGTTCCCCGATGTCGTCTTTATCACGGCTTCCTATGGCTTGGGGGAATGTGTGGTACAAGGCTCGGTGAATCCGGATGAGTTCTATGTGCACAAACCTACGTTGCTGGCCGGACGACCCGCAATTCTTCGTCGCACGCGAGGCAGCAAGATGATGAAGATGGTGTATGGACAGGGGGACGGACAGTCGGTAGAAACCGTAGATGTTAAGGATGCCGACCGTTTGCTTTTCTCGCTGAATGACGAGGATGTTCATGCGCTAGCGCGCATGGCGACAACCATCGAGAACCACTACGGCCTGCCGATGGACATTGAGTGGGGGAAGGATGGTAACGACGGTAAGTTATACATACTGCAAGCCCGTCCGGAGACGGTAGAAAGCCGTAGCAACAAGGGTGCACTGAAACGTTATCGACTCACGCAGGGCGGGCAAGTACTGCTGACTGGCCGCAGCATTGGACAGCGCATCGGAGCCGGTAAAGTGCGTATTGTCCCGACAATCGATGAATTATCCACGGTACAGGAAGGCGATGTGTTGGTGACCGACATGACCGATCCCAACTGGGAACCGGTGATGAAACGGGCGGCAGCAATAATCACCAACCGCGGCGGACGTACATGCCATGCCGCTATCGTCGCACGTGAACTTGGCGTGCCTGCGGTAGTAGGGTGCGGCGATGCCACCAATAAATTACCCAACGGCACCGAGGTGACAGTGTCGTGTGCGGAGGGTGACACCGGCAAGATATACAACGGTATCCTTGATTACGAGGTACAGGAAATCAGTCTCGAAAAGATGCCGGAACTGCCGTTTAAGATTACCATGAATATCGGCAACCCAGAGCGCGCGTTTGACTTCCAGTGGCTTCCTAATGCAGGCATCGGGCTTGCGCGTTTGGAGTTCATCATCAATAACACCATCGGTATACACCCCAAGGCACTGATAAATTACGATCAGCTGGATAGTGAACTTAAGGAACAAATACACCAGCGCAGCGCTGGATATGACAGCCCGGTTGAATTCTATATACAAAAATTAGTTGAAGGAATCTCGACTTTGGCGGCGGCCTTCACGCCGGAACCGGTGATTGTTCGATTATCGGATTTCAAATCCAACGAATATGTAAACATGCTCGGCGGGGAGCTTTACGAGCCTAATGAAGAAAATCCGATGCTCGGTTTTCGCGGCGCCGCGAGATATCTTGGTGAATCTTTTCGCGATTGCTTCGAACTAGAATGCCGCGCACTCAAGTATGTGCGCGACGAAATGGGGTTTACCAACGTGTGGCTCATGATTCCTTTCGTCCGTACCCTGTCGGAAGCGGACCAGGTGATTGCCCTGCTCGCGGAAAACGAATTAGAGCGCGGTAGAAACGATCTCAAGATAATTATGATGTGCGAGATTCCTTCCAATGCACTGCTCGCGGACCAGTTTCTCGAGCGTTTCGATGGTTTCTCTATCGGCTCTAACGACCTTACCCAATTGACCCTCGGCTTGGATCGCGACTCCGCAGTCATCGCGCACTTGTTCGACGAACGTGATCCGGCAGTGAAGGAACTTCTGCGTCAAGCCATTCAGGCCTGCAACAAGGCGGACAAGTACGTCGGCATCTGCGGTCAAGGACCATCGGATCATCCAGACCTTGCGCGCTGGTTAATGGATCAAGGCATTACCAGCGTTTCCCTCAACCCGGATACGGTAGTGGAGACCTGGTTGTACCTGGCTGGTCAGGAATAAATGTTACCGGACCTTCAAGGGGACAACCGGTGCGGAGTGTCTCGGTTGCCGGCGGCAAACAATTCTACAAGTTTCTCGACTAGTTCAACCACCGGACAACTATCCGTGACGCGGTAATACATTTTTTGCGCGCGCCGCGTACCAATCACCACGCCGCTATCACGAAGACGAGAAAAATGTTGTGACACCGTGGAAGTCGACATGCCGTGGTTTCGCGCAAGCTCGCCCACGGATTGTTCTGCCCGCAACACACCGAGCGTCAAACGAAGACGTGCCGGATGGCTGAGAACTTTCAAGAACTGGATGATGTTACATTTCATTATTAGCCCTATTATTACACCAAAACAACCGAATGATGGAGCGGGTCATTGATCGCGTCACTCCAAACCATCGGTCGCCGTGGTCACAGTGCCCTGGTTGGTTTCGCCGATCGTGGCGCTGGCTGAAGCTTGAACTCTCGGTCTTGATCTTCATTCAAGCCATCACTACGGTTATTCCGATCGCTTCAACATCGCGCTCAGAACGGAATGTCTCGGCGCTACCTTCAGCGGTCTTAACGCAATATCCGGGTGTGATTATTATTCCCGCAGAAAATGAAAACGAATCAATCAGACCACACTACAGGGCGTAATCATATCATGCCGTGCGAAGCATATTGGTAACAACTCTTAAACTGCGTAGCATCAAGGCACGGCGAGGAATTCGCGCCCTTGGAATCTCAAAACCGCTCCCTGCGGTTTGATTTCAACCACCGCAAGTTGACTATTTACAGTTTGTCCCTGCCGATAGATTTTTTGATTGATCATTACGAAACGACGACTGGGTTGCTCTGAATAAGAGACTACGTTGACGACGATTTCAGACAAGCGCTGACGCATGCCATCATCCAGATCACCGATGGTAGGATAGCTTCTCGACGTGTGAGCGGTCGTCGCGGACCGGGATATTGGCGACGTGGCCGATTCAGGCGTTTTGACCGCCACCTTCGGAGGATCCGCATTCGTCAATGCCGGCTTCGTGACTGCCGTAGAGGCCGATTTTTGTGTTGCAACGACACGACGTGCACGGGCCGATACGGCCTGCGATTTCTCGCTAGTGGATTGGACCACATCGTCTTGACTCCAAAACATGACACCGTAAATCGCCACCCCTAGCAGCATCAGCATTATTAACAGCACCAATGCCAACCATAACCAACGTCGACTTACGGGGGACTTCGGATAGCTATGCACAGTACTCAACGTCGGCACATGGCCGAGCGATCTTTCACGCTCCGATTTTTTTAAAGCATCGAGTATGTAGGACATTTCAACTAGCCGGTGATCGAATCAACAAAGGTAATGCGTCTCCTTGCAGCACGGCATTCAAGCGCATTAATGTCTCAACACCCACGACGCCGTCGGCATTCAGTGCATTACGCCTCTGAAACCCGATCACATGTTGCAGCAGTTCGGCATCAAATACCGGCCTTTCTTCATCGAGCTCCGATAGATTGCCCTGTGACAACGCGACGCGATTGAGCGCCTGGCGCAACCAAAGCACATCCGCGCCGGCATCATCCAGTGACAGCTGCAGGCTACGTAGTGGTGGTGGCCGCCATAACAACCAGTAATCACCGAACCAGTACGGATCTATATCGGAGATCAGGTATTCTACTTGTTCTCCAACAAAATCGAGACTGACGCGCCTGTCGCCAACGTGAGTAACGACGACATATTGAGACACATCTGTTAAAGATTTCAACACCAGTATCGCGGCACGATTGTGGCTACGCAGATTATTCCACGTGCCGCGGCTCTTGAAACATCTCAATCCCAACCGTTCAATCTCTCGACAGACCCGGCTGTCGTCGAACAATTCCAGACGCTCACCCCATAATGCCGTCAAATGGCTGAATGCTTCCGCCTTGCCGTTTAGCGCCGCGTACTCGCGAAGCAACTCGGATATCGAAGGGGCATCAATCGTCGCGGTGGCAACCATATCCGAAAGCTTGGTAACCCGTTGCGGCCCGAGGGATGCGGCAAGGGTGGGTGTGGCCGGTAACGGTTCCATAGGGGGATCTGATTGATCAGAATCCGTTTTTGCTATCAACGGCGTATCAACCCCTGCATCGGTATCTGGGCTTTGTTCCACTGAGATCTCCCGATTGAGCTCAACTGCGGCGGTTGTGAGCTTGTCTACCAGCTGTAATCCTGAAAACCAACCCACCACTCGATCACCCACCGGAGTAAACACCAATACTGCCACCAACGACGCGACGGCAGGCAGCCATACCCAATGTGTCGCCCCGACCTTTTCTTTTTCCTCACCCAAGACTTCCACGGCAGCGTGGCGAGCGATAGACCTAGTTACCTGGGGTTTGTCCTGAGAGTACGCCCCCATCAGGGCGCGATCACAAATTACGTTGACTAATCTTGGCACACCTCCCGAGTTCTGATAGACCTGATGCGGCGTTATCGGAAAACAATGTCTTCCTAACGCCGGCCACCTCTAAACGGTAACGAATATATTCAGAGGTCTCCTGACTGGATAGGGGCTGCAGGTGATAACGGGCGGTGATACGCTGATTGAGTTGGCGCAAATCGGCGCGCCGCAGGATCTTGGCCAATTCCGGTTGACCGATTAGAATAATCTGTAATAGTTTTTGCGTTGTCGTTTCGAGATTGGTAAGTAACCGAATTTGCTCTAATACTTGTCGCGATAGAAGTTGCGCCTCGTCGAAAATCAGCACCGTATGTCGGCCCTCGGCGAAACTTTTCAATAAATAGTCATTGAGAAGATTTAAAAGCTGCTTTGGTGAGGCATGCACTGAATACTCTATTTTCAGTTCATCACAAATCGCTGCCAGAAGTTCATTCTGATCCAAATTAGGGTTGAGCAGCATAGCGACGTCCACATTGTCTGGTAGCTGGGACAATAAACACCGACACAGCGTAGTCTTGCCAGTTCCGACTTCACCGGTGAGCTGGAGGAAACCCCCGGATTGCTGAACGCTGTAAAGCAGGTGCGCCATCGCTTCCCGATGCCGCTTGCTCATATACAGGTAGCGAGGATCTGGAGATATTGAAAATGGCGGTTCGGAAAGCCCAAAGTAGGCGGCGTACATAGTCACACCAGTCTGTTACCGAACCAGGGATTATATAATGGGCAATGAC
>CAMYNX010000010.1 GCA_947259875.1 uncultured Gammaproteobacteria bacterium
GTTCCTTCCTCTCTCAACTACGCGACGGTCTTGGCCTTTTCCGGCACCTCTTCGATCGCGCCTACCATGTAGAACGCCTGTTCGGGATACTGATCCATTTCCCCGTCTACGATCATCTTGAAGGCGCGAATTGTGTCTTTGAGCGATACATATTTACCAGACTGGCCGGTAAACGTCTCGGCAACAAAAAACGGCTGCGACAAGAATCGCTGTATCTTTCGCGCGCGCGAAACGGCGAGCTTATCGTCTTCGGACAACTCATCCATACCCAAAATGGCAATGATGTCACGCAGTTCTTTATAACGTTGCAGCGTGCCTTGCACGGTGCGCGCGACGTCATAATGCTCTTGACCCACGACCAAAGGATCAAGTTGCCGGCTCGTCGAATCCAGCGGGTCCACTGCGGGATAAATACCGAGCTCGGCGATTTGGCGGGAAAGCACCAGCGTCGCATCCAGGTGGGCAAACGTGGTTGCCGGCGACGGATCGGTCAAGTCATCCGCGGGCACGTACACTGCCTGGAACGAGGTAATGGAACCGGTGCGAGTCGAGGTGATGCGCTCTTGCAACGCGCCCATTTCCGCGGCAAGGGTCGGCTGGTAGCCGACCGCGGAGGGCATCCGGCCAAGCAGCGCCGACACCTCCGTGCCCGCAAGGGTGTAGCGGTAGATATTGTCGATAAACAGCAACACATCGCGGCCTTCGTCACGGAAATACTCGGAAATCGTGAGACCGGTCAATCCCACGCGCAAGCGGTTGCCGGGAGGCTCATTCATTTGTCCATAAACCAGCGCCACTTTGCCGAGCACGTCGGCGTCTTTCATCTCGTGATAGAAGTCATTGCCCTCGCGGGTGCGCTCGCCAACACCGGCGAATACCGAATAACCACTATGCTCGATGGCGATATTCCGGATCAACTCCATCAACGCCACGGTCTTGCCCACACCGGCACCGCCGAACAGCCCAATCTTGCCACCCTTGGAGATAGGCATGATCAGATCGATGACCTTGATGCCGGTCTCCAGGATCTCAATCGCCGGCGCCTGGTCCGCATAGGCCGGCGCCTTGCGGTGGATCGGCCACCTCTCCTTGGATTCCACCGGACCCGCTTCATCGACGGGCTCGCCAAGCACGTTCATGATGCGCCCCAGCGTGGTCTCGCCCACCGGAACCGAGATCGGCGCACCGGTGTTTTCAACGCTCATCCCCCGCCGCAGGCCGTCGCTCGAACCCATGGCGATGGTGCGCACCACACCGTCGCCAAGTTGTTGCTGTACCTCCAGGGTCAAGTTGACGTCCATTAGGGTTAACGCGTCATACACCTTGGGAACCGCGTCTCGCGCGAATTCCACGTCCACGACCGCGCCGATGATTTCAACAATGTTGCCGGTACTCATAGCTTTTGCCTTTTGTCCTGACCAAAATGAGAGTAAAGAAAAACCCCGCGCTGCCGGTGCGCACTGCTTTTTCTTTGCCCTAGTCTGTTTGCTTTCGTGTGCTTGCTCTCCACCTCAAACTGCGGCTGCGCCGCCGACGATCTCGGAGATCTCCTGCGTGATCGCCGCCTGGCGCGCCTTGTTATAGGCCAACTGTAACTCATCAATCAGATTGCCTGCATTATCCGAGGCGGCCTTCATCGCCACCATGCGCGCAGCCTGCTCGCATGCCAGGTTTTCGACTACGCCTTGATAGATCAGTGACTCGATGTATCGCGTCAATAGCACGTCCAGCACGTCTTTGGAATCGGGTTCGTACAGATAGTCCCAGTGGTGTCGTAGCTCTGCCTCGTCGCTCGGCGGCAACGGCAAAAGTTGCAGAATCACCGGTTTCTGGATCATGGTGTTGACGAAATCATTGTGCAGCAGGAATAACCGGTCGAGCTTGCCGTCCTCGTAGGCGTCCAACATCACCTTGATCGCTCCGATCAAATCCGTTACTGCAGGCGCGTCGCCAAGATGCGAGGCCTCGGAGATGATGTTGCCGCCCAAACGCTTGAAAAATCCCAGCGCCTTGGTCCCGATGGTGGCGAGATCAATTTCGGCACCTTTGTTCCGCCATTCCTCCATTGTCGACACTGTGGCGCGGAATAGATTGACGTTTAATCCGCCGCACAATCCCCGGTCGGTGGAAACGATCACGAGTCCGACCCTTTTTGCCTTACGCTCAATAACGAAGGGATGCTTATATTCTGGATGAGCGTGGGCTAGGTGCGCGACGACATTGCGAATTTTTTGTGCGTATGGCCGCGCAGCCTGCATGCGCTCCTGTGCCCTGCGCATCTTGCTCGCGGCGACCATTTCCATGGCCTTGGTGATTTTCTGAGTATTTTGAATACTCTTGATCTTAGTGCGAATTTCTTTGGCGCCGGCCATGTTTTCTTCCGCTACGAGTGCTTGTTAATAAACCGATACCGCAACGCCCTGGCCTACCAGGAGCCGTGGTCCTTAAACGCCTTCAGCGCGTCGTGCAGCCCCTGCTCAACGTCTTCGCTGAATTCCTTGGTATTGTTCATGGTCTCCAGCAAGCCTGCATGCTCGGCCTTAATGTGGGCGTGTAGCGCCGATTCAAAATCGACCACCTTGTCGACATCGATATCATCCACATAGCCTTCATTGACAGCAAACAAAGCTACCGCCATCTCGGCTACGGACAACGGTGAATATTGCTTTTGCTTCATCAACTCGGTCACCCGTTGGCCGCGCTCGAGCTGTTTGCGGGTGGCCTCGTCCAGGTCCGATGCAAACTGCGAGAAGGCCGCCAGCTCACGGTATTGGGCCAGCGCCAGACGTACACCCCCGCCGAGTTTTTTGATCAGGTTGGTTTGCGCTGCGCCGCCAACCCGGGATACCGACAGGCCGGCGTTGATGGCCGGGCGGATCCCGGCATTGAACAAGTCCGACTCCAGATAGATCTGACCATCGGTAATTGAGATGACATTGGTGGGCACAAACGCTGAAACATCTCCCGCTTGCGTCTCGATGATAGGCAATGCGGTCAACGACCCCGTCCTGCCGGTCACTTCACCACCGGTCGCCTTTTCCACATACTCCGGGTTGACTCGGGCGGCGCGCTCGAGCAGGCGCGAGTGCAAATAGAAGACGTCACCGGGATAGGCCTCGCGACCGGGTGGCCGGCGCAACAATAACGACACTTGGCGATAAGCCCACGCCTGTTTGGTGAGATCATCATAGATAATCAGTGCATCTTGGCCTCTATCGCGGAAGTACTCGCCCATGGCGCATCCGGAATAAGGGGCGATATATTGCATCGCCGCGGACTCGGAAGCTGCTGCTGCGACCACGATGGTGTGGTCCATCGCGCCATGCTCTTCCAGTTTGTGTACGACATTGGCAATGGACGACGCCTTCTGACCCACCGCGACGTAGATACAGACGAGGTCTTTGCCTTTCTGATTAATAATGGTGTCAATGGCTACCGCGGTCTTGCCCGTTTGCCGGTCACCGATAATCAGCTCTCGCTGTCCGCGGCCGATCGGCACCATCGAGTCAATGGATTTCAGCCCCGTCTGGACCGGCTCGTTGACCGACTGCCGCGTAATCACTCCCGGCGCGACTTTTTCAATGGGTGACGTAGCCTGGGTTTCGATCGGTCCTTTAGCGTCAACGGGAGCCCCGAGCGAATCCACCACGCGGCCCATTAGACCTTCGCCCACCGGCACTTCAAGAATGCGGCCGGTGCATTTCACGGTGTCGCCCTCGCAGATGTGCTCATAATCGCCCAATATCACTGCACCGACCGAGTCCCGCTCGAGATTCAGCGCCAGACCAAAGGTTTCACCGGGGAACTCCAGCATTTCCCCCTGCATCGCGTCGGCAAGGCCGTGAATTCGGGTGATGCCGTCGGTGAGACTGACAACCGTACCTTCGGTGCGCGCTTCGGCAACCGTCTCAAAACTCTTTATCCGCTCTTTGATCAGTTCGCTGATTTCGGATGGATTCAGCTGGGTCGTCATAACTGTTCCTCAAAATTTAATGGGTACTGGTTACCCAGTGTTTGTCAACGTGCCAGGTTGGCGGCCAGTTTTTGCAGGCGGCCTTTCGCCGAGGCGTCGATCACCATATCCCCCGCACGCAGGACCGCGCCGCCAATCAGCGCCGCGTCCTCAGTCACCTGCAGGCTCACCTCCCGGCCCAGTCGCTGAGACAGGGATTCGGTGATCTGCAACCGTTGGGCATCGGTTACCGGCTGCGCGGTGATCAGTTCGGCCTCAATCGTGCCCTCGGCATCTGCCCGCATCGTCTCGAATTGACTGGCCATATTCGGCAAGCTAAACACCCGGCCATTAGCGATAATCAGGCGCACCAAGCTCTTGGCTTGGGCAAACAACTTGTCACCACAGATGTCTTCAAAAAGCTGTGCCAGGGCAGTGCGGTCGATGCGCGGGTTTTGCACCAATTCCCGGATTTGAGAATTCGCCGCCAGCGCCGCTAACAACGCCAACGCGTCCGACCAAGACTGATAGTCATTGGTGTCCTTGGCCAGCTCAAAAACCGCTTGCGCATAGGGACGGGCGATGGTGTGGTATTCACTCACGGTGGCGCTCGACTATAGTTGCGTTGCCAATTCGTCGAGCATCTGGGCGTGCGCAGCTGTGTCAATCTCTTTCCCCAATATCTGTTCGGCACCGGCCGTGGCCAAAGCGGCAACCTCGGTTCGTAGCGCCTCCCGCGCCCGCTGCGCCTCCTGCTCAATCTCGGCGTAGGCCGCAGTGATAATCCTTTCGCCTTCCAGTTTCGCGTCGGTTTTCGCCTGCTCGACGATCTCCGCTCCGCGTTTCTCGGCGCTCGCTATCACTTCCACGGCTTTGCCCTTGGCCTCTTTGATCACCTCGGTGGCGCGTTGCTTACCAAGCTCGCGCTCCCTCTTACCGCGTTCCGCGGCGGCTAATCCATCGGCAATGGTTTTTTTCCGCTGCTCCAGCGCGTTCATGATCGGAGGCCATATATATTTCATACAGAACCAGACGAATACCATAAAAGCAATCGACTGCCCGATCAGGGTCATATTGATATTCATGGCCGGCTCCTATAGCTCAAAACAATAAATCGCCTTGTCTAACCACCCACCACAGCGAACAGGATGTACAACGAGATCGCAACACCGATAATCGGAATCGCGTCCACCAATCCCATTACGATAAAGAACTGGGTGCGAAGCATCGGCAAAAGCTCCGGCTGACGGGCAATGCCTTCGAGGAACCGTGCGCCCAGCACGCCAACACCGATACCCACACCGACACCGGCCAGGCCCAACAGGACCGCACCGGCAACGTAGAGCAATGCTGTTTCCATTTTTTTCTCCTAATCTGAAGTTTCAGGTGAGATTGAAAAGTTCGCCTCAATGTTCGTGGTGCGCCATGTCCGCCCCCGAGCAAGCCGAGAATGACTCCGCCGCTGAACAACAGCGCAATCAAAATAAAGATCATCTCGCCGGCAAACAGGTTGCCAAACAAGCGCAGCGACAGCGACACCGGCTTGGACAGCAGCCCAATGCCTTCGAGGAACAAATTCACCGGCAGAAACAGCATCTTGAGCGCCGGGTTCTTGGCCGCAAACGGCTGCATGGTGAGTTCGGCGGCAAACCCCAAAGGACCTTTGATCTTGAGGCTGTAGTACAGCATCAATCCGAACACCGCAAATGACATCCCGAACGTTGCGTTGGGGTCGGTGGTGGGGACAACTTTCATATAGACATGGTGCGGATCGGCACCAAACAATGCGGCGATTTTTTGAGTTGTCAATGGTATCCAGTCGACCGGCACCAGGTCCATGGTGTTCTGCAGCAAGATCCAAACAAACAGCGTCAGCGCGAGTGGCGCCACCATGTCATTCTTCCCCGAGAATGACCCCCGCACGTTGTCGTCGATGAACTCCACCACCCACTCGACAAAATTCAAAAACCCGCTCGGGGTATCGCTCGTTGCCCGCTTTGCGGCTTTGCGAAATAACCACAGAAAGACAACACCAAGGAAAACAGACCAAAACATGGTATCCAAATGGATCGCCCAAAACCCCATCTCCCGAGCCTCTTGGGCGCCACGTGCCAGGCCCCAACTGCCGTCTGGGTGTACACCGAACGTCAAATTCTGCAGGTGATGCTTGATGTACGCAGTCGATGTCAGGGTTTCACTTGCCATGTTCTGTAGCGTTATGTTCTTCTACTTTTGCTTCGGGGTGCGTAATTCGCTTGCTCGAGGCTCGCGCCCACTACGCCCGCTATCATCGCCGCGACGCACCCGCCCACGAATGCAATCACGTTGATCACCTTGATCGAGGCAAACGTCGCGGCGCACAGTGCACCGATCATCAACAATTTACCGAACTCGGCGCGATAAAAGTTGTAAAGCTCGCCGTGTACGGAATCACTTTGTTTCCGCGAAAAAATCCGCCAACCTGCATACGCATTGGCGATCGTATAAATCATCCCTCCGACCAGAGCCGAGTACGCGGCTGTGCGCCCATAGAAAATGAGGGCCAACGCCAAAGCGGTGGTGATACCCAGCTGTGCGGCGAGAACTCGTTTGAGTGTCGTCAGCCCGCGCGCCTTCATTCCCAGCATGCGCGGGCCCAATCGAAGCCCCGATCAAAAACGAAAACACGGCCTTCAAGGCCGTTTCGTTGCGAGGCTTTGGGGCCAACAATAGACCCCCTCCGCGAGTTTAGCTGCACTGCAGCAAAGCCGAAGAAGTTTAATAGACTAGGCATGGGACGGTCAATATAGGACGATCGGGCGGGAGATGGTATCCGTTGGTTCGTTACTTGATATGGTCCAGTATCCCATCGAGCTGTTCCAGGCTGTGATACTGGATCACCACCTGCCCTTTGCCACTGCGGTCTCGAATCGACACCTTGGCCGCGAGCCGGTCTGACAACTGCTGCTGCAAGCGCCTAATGTCGGCGCCGGGTTTGTTTTCCGTCGGTTTGCGCGCGCTGCGCTGTTGATGCCAGCGCCGCACCAGGGCCTCGGTTTGGCGCACGGAGAGGCCTTTGGCAGCCACCTCTTTCGCCGCCTTGTCCTGGTCGGTGCCAGAAAGAGCCAGTAATGCCCTCGCGTGCCCCATTTCCAGTTTTTCTTCTTCCAGCAGTTTCTTGGACAGCGGGTTGAGCGTCAGCAGGCGCAGCAGATTAGTCACCGCGGTTCGCGAGCGACCAATGGTTTCCGCGACTTGCTGGTGGGTAAGGCCAAATTCATCCAACAACCGTTGCAGCCCATTGGCCTCTTCCACAGGATTTAGGTTCTCCCTTTGTATATTTTCAATCAACGCGATAGCCAGCGCTGCATCGTCGGGGATAGCGCGGATCACCACCGGCACGGATTCCAGTCCCGCGAGTTGCGCCGCCCGCCAGCGCCGCTCACCAGCGATGATTTCATAGCTCTCCCCGGTCAACGGGCGAACCACAACCGGTTGTAACACCCCCTGGGCCTTGATCGACTGCGCGAGTTCATCAAGTGCCGCTTTATTCATGTGCGTGCGAGGCTGGTAACGTCCGCGCTCTAACATATCGACGGGCAAGTTACGAAGCTCTACCTCCCCGTGTTCGCCGCTGGCATCTGTGAAATCGCCCAGTAGCGCATCCAGACCCCGTCCAAGTCGTTTCTTCTTTGCTGTGCTCATGCTGCTTCATCCCGTCTAATGATCTCGCCAGCGAGCTCCAGGTAGGCCTGGGCCCCCTTAGAACTCTTGTCATAATAAAGCACCGGTTTCCCGTAGCTTGGCGCTTCCGCCAAGCGCACGTTGCGGGGAATGATAGTACGATAGACTTTGTCTCCGAAATGTTGTTGCAACTGCTCGGATACCTCATTAGCTAGGGTATTGCGACCATCGAACATGGTTCGAAGCAGGCCCTCAATGCGCAAACGAGGATTCAGCATCTGGCGGATCTTGCGAATTGTGTTTACCAGTGCCGTCAACCCCTCGAGCGCGAAGTACTCACATTGCATCGGGATGATTACCGTATCCGCCGCTACCAGGGCATTGATCGTCAATATATTCAGGGCGGGGGGACAATCGATCAAGATGTAGTCGTAGTCGTCTCGAACCTGTTCTAGCGCTATGCGTAAGCGTAACTCGCGGCCGATTTCGTTGACCAGCTCCACTTGCGCTCCCGCGAGATCCCCGTTCGCGGGGATGAGATCGTATCCAGCCTGTGACGAGATCTGCACCTCGACAATCTCTGCGTTCTGCAGCAGTAGATCATAAATGGATTTCTTGATCGACTCCTTGTCAACACCGCTGCCCACCGTTGTGTTCGCTTGCGGGTCGATGTCGACCAACATGACGGCGCGCTGTGCGTCCGCCGCCAGGGACGCAGCTAGATTAATACCGGTGGTGGTCTTACCCACGCCACCTTTTTGATTGGCGACTGCGACGATTTTCCCCATGGTTGGTAATTGGACCCTTTGTTGGGCTGTCAACCCTTGTCTCGGCCTTGCCCTCGAACATAGGGCGTAAAATCACTAGATGACGAGTAGCGCCAAGGAGCGGAACTCGCAATGGTATGACATCAACCACCTCGATGGTGTTTATTGGCAGCTGATTGAGTTCGCGCTGCGGATCCCTGCCCTTCAGCGCCAATATCGTCCCGCCCGTCCGACACAGGTGGCCCGCCGCCGTCAGCAGTTTTGGCAGTGCTCCAAACGCACGTGCGACTAGCGTATCAAATTTCTTTTCGGGCCGGTATTGCTCGGCCCGTTGGTGCACAATATCAACATTGCCCAGGCCGAGTACATTGACTGCCTGGATGAGAAACTGGATGCACTTGCGGCGGCTGTCCAACAGCGAAACCGAAATATCTGGGTGAGCGATCGCTAATGGGATTCCCGGCAATCCCGCGCCGGTGCCAACGTCGAGCACCCGTGAGCCGTGAAGATAGGGGGAAATCACCAGGCTGTCCAATAAATGCCAGGGAACCATTGCCTGGGGGTCGCGAATGGCGGTCAGGTTGTAGCTACTATTCCATTGTTCAAGAAGGTCTAGGTACTGAATAAGCTTGGCCTGGGACAGCTGGCCAAGATTAAGCCCGAGTGCCACCAGTCCGGTTTTTAGCGCCCCTTCCCTAGCCCGCATATTGCACCAAGGATCCCGGATGATGGCGCAGGACTCGGGTCGCGGCGCGTCTTACCGATACCGGCATCTGCAAACAGCGCCGGTCACGGTTTTGATGTTGCCTTATCCGTGAGCTTCCCCAGGGCCCCTGTCATTTTTTGGAGGACCTCGCCACGGTCATGAATCTGATGGCGGCCGGCCAAATAGCTCGGATCGTTGTAGGCGACCCAAACCCGGCCTTGCTCGTCTTTCCACGCCAGCACCTTCATCGGAAGATCGATCCCCACCGCCTGGTTGCTGTGCATCAACGCGGTGCCCATCTTGGGGTTTCCGAAGATCAATACTTGGGTAGGGCGCAAGTTCAGTTGCATTTTGGCGGCGCCGGCACTGTGATCGATACGGGTAAAAATCGTCAGGCCTTTTTCCTTCAGCACCCGCTCCAGGCGGTCCAAGGTTTCATCTACGCTGTAGGCGCTTGGTTTAACGACCAGGCCCTTGTCCGCAGCGGCGGAAGTGGTAATCATCAACAATATGGAGCACGTTAATAAAAGTTTTGCGCGCATATGAAAGACCCCTTTGGTTATTTACAATTACGATATTGTCTCCCGAGAAATGCCCCCGGAAGCCTAGCCGCCAAGTTTAGAGAAACCCGCGGCAGCATATTTCACCACCGATCAGCCAGAATTGATCAAGCGTCACCCTGGTTCAACCTTGCCTCGACCACGCTGCACGCAGTGTCGCGGCGGATGGTGAGTCGCTCGCGAACAGGCCATGGTTTTGTTCAACTGCTGGTGAACCATTCCGCGAGCTTGGTTTGCCATGAGCTTGGCGTGGTGAACGGTTGTGTGATGCGCACCAATATAATCGATATGTTGTCGATCCCGCCCTTGCTATTAGCCAGCTCCACGAGTCTGACCGCCAACGTTTTAAGGTTCTCATCCCGTCGTTCGAGCGCCGCGGCGATCCCTGGATCGTCAACCAGGTCTGTCAGGCCGTCCGAGCACAACAGGTATATATCCTGCGATTGGACTTTGTATTCACCGAGATCGACCTCAACATCCGCCGCGATTCCCAATGCTCGTGTCACCAGGTTCTTGTCCGTGGAAGCCCGAGCTTGTTCCGGTGTATACAGCCCGCTATTGAGGTACTCTTGAACTACCGTGTGATCTACGGTCAGCTGCTCCAGCTTTCCGTCCCGCCAACGATATCCACGCGAGTCTCCGACATGGGCGATAGTCACGCGATTATCATAGAACAGGGTTGCCACCGCCGTGGTGCCCATGCCGTCAAACTCGGGATCTTCGTGCGCAGCCTTATAGATGATTTCATTAGCCAGGGCGATGGCGTCACGCATCACCAGGGACTCATATCGGTAACCGGTTGCCTGGTCGGTCTGTCCGCGCACCAACGTCTCCAGGGCGCTGCGGATTTCGCGGTAGATAGCCGTGGTGGCAATCGCGCTGGCCACCTCGCCCGCCTTATAGCCGCCCATCCCGTCCGCCAACACCGCCAGCCCGATGTCGATGTCTTCCGCAGTGCTGTCTTCGTTGTGCTGCCGCACTCTGCCGGTATCGGAGGCAACCGCTATCTCTATGGCTTCCCTTAGGATCATTGCAAGGTATTCAGAATCACGTCCGAGCAAGGTATCAGATCCTCGAGAAATTCTTCACAGGACTGATAGCGGTCTTGGGGTTGTTTTTGCAAAACGTTGTCCATGATTGCGCGCAAACAAACGCCCGCACTTGCCAGATTAGGGCGCACCGCCAGTATGTCAGGTGGAGAATCTTTCTCGATCTTTCGGATTAACACCTCAAGGGAGCTGGCCTCAAACGGCACGCCGCCGGTTATTAGCTGAAACAAGGTCGCCCCCAATGCATAGATGTCGGCGCGTGCGTCCACCTGATTGCCCGTGATCTGCTCCGGGGCCATGTAATAAGGCGTCCCTGCAAACATCTTCGTTTTTCGCTTGGCTGAACCGGTCATTATCGACAACCCAAAATCGGTAACCGTCGCTGCACCGCTGCCACGATTATAGATTATGTTCGCCGGCTTGACATCGCGATGAATCACTCCGTGCTGGTGCGCATAGGCCAATCCTCGTGCCGCTTTAATTGTGACGCCGAAGACTTCCTCTAGGCTCAGTTGCTCTTTGGCAATGTAATAAGAAAGGTTGCGTCCCGGAAGATACTCCATCACGATATAGATGACGTCATCTGCCGCCTGGGCATCGTACATCTGTACTAGGTTGGGGTGCTCCAATCGAGACAATGCGCGCGCAGCCTGCAAAATTCGCTTGGCTGCTGACTCTCTGTCCACTTGCTTGGGATATTGGCGAACGAGTTGTAACACCTTTATCGCCACCTGTCCTTTATCTGGGTCATCGGCCAAATAAAGTTCGCCGGTGGCACCGGCTGCAAGTTTTTTAATTATTTTGTATTGCCCCAGCATTCTCGATGTTCTGCGAGTATTTGTTCGGGAGTCTCGCAACAGGCCATTAGGCTGCGCTAAGAACCGCCCGCTTTTTTAAGTGTACTAGCAATAAGGAAATCGCCGCCGGTGTCACGCCGGATATTCGTGACGCTTGTCCGATGGTCTCGGGGTGGTGTTGATCCAGTTTCTGGCGTACCTCGGCAGACAAGCCGCGAACTTGAGTGTAATCCAGGTCACGCGGTAATCGGGCAGACTCATGACGTCGGTGCCGCTCGATCTCCTGATGCTGGCGATCAATATATCCTGCATAACGCGCCTGAGTCTCAATCTGCTCGGCAACCTTTGGATCCGATACCCCAGGACCGATGCCAGGCAATGACATCAACTCGTCGTAGCTCACCTCTGGGCGGCGGAGCAATTCCACGCAGTTGGCCTCGCGCTGCAACAGTTGCCCAAGCACACGAACACAGTCGGTATCAGGGAATTGCCCGGGGCGGACATAGGTAGCCTGCAAGCGCTGTTGCTCACGTTCTATGGCGTCACGTTTTTCCACAAACGCCCGCCAACGCTCATCGTCCACTATGCCCAACTCGCGACCCAGTTCAGTGAGGCGCAAATCCGCGTTGTCCTCACGCAGCAAAAGCCGGTACTCCGCTCGCGACGTGAACATACGGTAGGGTTCATTGGTCCCGCGGGTAATCAAGTCATCGATCAACACGCCGATATATGCCTGATCCCGGCGCGGCCACCACGGCTCCCGATGTTGCGCGTTTCGCGCCGCGTTGATGCCCGCCACCAAGCCCTGGCCCGCCGCCTCTTCGTAACCGGTGGTGCCATTAATCTGTCCGGCAAAAAACAGCCCCGGCACGAATTTGGTCTCGAGGCTAGGCCGCAAGTCCCGCGGATCGAAGAAATCGTACTCGATGGCATAGCCTGGACGGGTAATCGCGGCATCCTCAAACCCCTTGATGCTTCGCACTAGCTCCCATTGCACATCAAAGGGGAGGCTGGTGGAAATACCGTTGGGATAGACCTCGTTCGTGCTCAGCCCCTCCGGTTCGACAAAAATCTGGTGCGCGGTCTTGTCGGCGAATCGCACCACCTTGTCCTCAATCGACGGGCAATAACGTGGCCCAACGCCCTCGATCACCCCGGAATACAACGGCGAGCGATCCAACCCGTCGCGGATGATCTCGTGGGTGCGCGCGTTGGTAGCGGTAATGTGGCAACTGATCTGTTGTGGATGTTGCGCTGGGTCTCGAAGATAAGAAAACGCCGGTAATGGCTGGTCTCCGGGTTGTTCTTCCAAGCTGCTGTAGTCGATTGTATTGCCGTCAATGCGCGGCGGCGTACCGGTTTTCAGCCGATCAACGCGAAACGGCAGTTCCCGCAGCCGCCGGGCCAAGGTAACCGCTGGGGAATCGCCGGCGCGGCCACCCTGATAGTTGGACTCGCCGATATGGATCCGGCCGCCGAGAAACGTCCCCGTTGTCAACACCACCGCACGCGCCTCGAATCGCAACCCCATCTGCGTCACGACACCGGCAATGCGTCCTTGTTCGCAGATCAAGTCATCCACTGCCTGTTGAAACAACCACAAATTCGGCTGGTTCTCTAGCATTTGCCGGATCACCTGCTTGTACAATACGCGATCCGCCTGGGCCCGCGTCGCCCGCACTGCCGGACCCTTGCGTGAATTGAGAACCCGAAACTGGATGCCCGCACGGTCGATGGCTTGGGCCATGGCTCCGCCCAGGGCGTCGATCTCCTTGACGATGTGGCCCTTGCCGATACCGCCGATGGCCGGATTGCAAGACATCTGGCCGATGGTCTCGATATTATGCGTCACCAACAACGTCCGGCATCCGATGCGCGCAGACGCCAGCGCCGCCTCAGTCCCGGCGTGGCCTCCGCCAACAACGATAACGTCATAATGATGTGGAAATTGCATGGTCGCTCAAGCGCCGCTGTCTGGGTTGCCGAATCATAATGCTTGCCGGGGCCATTGCAAGTATTAACAAGTTTCGGCCAGCCAGGTGTTTCAGTCTACACTTATTTGTTCAGACCCATCGGACGATGCTCCTACACCCGAATAGCCTTATGATGGATGCCGGAACCAAAAAAGTCGACCTCGCGGGCCACGGTGCCGCTGCAGCTTTGGAACAAATTGTCGCTCAAGTCGAGCAGGTTATCCTTGGCAAGACAGATACAATACGTCTGGCATTGAGTTGCTTGTTGGCGCGCGGGCACCTGCTGATCGAAGACATCCCCGGGGTTGGCAAGACCACATTGGCCCATACCCTGGCAAAGGTTCTCGGACTCGAATTCAGTCGGATTCAGTTTACCAGCGATCTATTACCGGCAGATATCCTCGGCGTGTCGGTCTACGATACCGATACCCAGTCGTTTCGGTTTCACCCAGGGCCGATATTTGCGTCGGTGGTGCTGGCCGACGAGATCAATCGCGCGACTCCCAAGGCACAAAGCGCGCTGCTGGAAGCGATGGAAGAACATCAGGTGACGGCGGAGGGTGAGACGCATACCTTGCCACAGCCTTTTTTCGTTATCGCCACGCAAAACCCTCGTCACCAAATCGGCACATTCCCGCTGCCCGAGTCACAACTGGATCGGTTCCTGATGCGCCTCGACATCGGTTTCCCGAACCAGGAAGCGGAACGGAAATTACTGCGCGCCAGTGACCGGCGGATGGTGCTCGCATCCCTACCGCCAACCATCGATGCACACCGATTCACCTCGTTACAGCGCACCGTCGATCAAGTGGTATGCAGCGATGCGTTGCTGGATTATGTGCAGGCGCTGCTCAATACCACCCGCGAGGCCGGTTGGCTGATGTACGGTCTGTCCCCACGTGCCGGGCTATCACTGGTCCGCGCCGCCAAGGCGTGGGCGCTTTTATCGGCGCGGGAGTTGGTATTGCCGGAAGATGTGCAAGCGGTTGCCCCCGCCGTGTTCGGTCATCGATTGCAGGCCGCCAGCGGCGAGGGGGACGAGGGTAACGAGATGGTCGAGCGCCTGCTGCGCTCGGTCGCAATTCCCTAGCGAAACCATGGGCGCCACCGCCGACGAATATGTACTGGGCCGGCAGCGCTTATATATGCTGCCGACCCGCCACGGTCTGTACTTCGCGCTGTTACTACTGGTCATGCTACTGGCCGCGGTCAATTACAACAACGGCCTCGCGTACGGGTTTACCTTCACGCTCGCCGCGGTGGGCCTGGTATCGATGCTATACACGCACCGTAACGTCACCGGATTACGGCTGACGGTCAAGGATGCCGGGCCGGTGTTCGCCGGACAGTCGGCGCGGTTTCCAGTCTACATCCATAACGCATCCAAGACACGGCGGCCCGGGGTGTGGTTGTTGTCCGATACCCACTCCCGATGCGTAGACATCGCTCCCTATAGCTCGCACCCGTTGTCGCTGACGGTTGCAGCGCCACGGCGCGGCTATTTGCCATGTCCAGCGTTCTCGGTATCCAGCGCATTCCCGTTTGGCCTGCTATACACCTGGGCGAAGCCGGTACGCCCCATGAGCCATTGTTTGGTCTATCCCGCGCCGGGGCCCCGGCTGCCCTGGCCCCAGGAGCCGGATTTAGCCCATCGTCACCACCGCGGACAGAGCATTGACGGCGACGACTTCGTGGGCCTGCGCGCGTATCAACCAGCCGATCCCCCGCGACACGTGCATTGGAAGGCCACCGCGCGCGGGACGGAGTGGCTGACCAAGCGCTTCGGCGACTCCGCCGGCGGCGTCGTATGGTTGGACTGGGCCGCGACCCATGGGAGTCAAGTCGAAGAGCGCCTTGGTGTATTGTGCCGCTGGGCCCTCGACGCCGAACGCGCGGGTTTGCGTTACGGGCTGCGTTTGCCCGACCTCGAAATCGCCCTGGATTCGGGCCCACAACATCTCCATCGGTGCTTGCGCTCACTTGCCTTATGGGGGCCCGCCGGTGTTTGAGTGGCGCACCTATCGGCCACCGGATCGGGCCCCGGATCGTCATGCGGCGAACGGCCTGCTGTTGAGTGCATTGGCGGCGTTGGCGCTACACATACAACGGCTACCGTTATGGTTGAGCCTGGGCGTATGCGGCTTGGTTGCGTCGCGCTACCTGGTGGAGAACTACGGTTGGCGGCATCCACCAAGATTGATTCGTTGGTGCCTACTGCTGGCGGCGGTGATTGCGGTGTTCAACACCTACGGCACGTTATTAGGCCGCGAGGCGGGGATCAGCCTGCTGGCCTTATTGGTGGGGCTGAAGATCCTGGAAATCCGCTCGCTGCGCGATTATTTCGTTTCCGTTTTTCTGCTCTATTTTCTCGCCCTCGGCGCTTTTTTGTTCTCACAGTCATTGCTCACCGCTGGGCTGGCCATGGCAGTGGCGGTGGTCACCACCGCCACCCTGGTGAGACTCAGCCTTCCCAATGCGCTGCCGGCGTCGGAGGGGCTACGGCTGACCGTCGCCATACTGTGGCGAGCGGTCCCGATCATGTTGGTCATGTATCTATTGTTTCCCCGCATTCAGGGAAGCCTGTGGGGGCTACCCGCCGATGCTTTCGATGCGCGCACCGGATTGAGCGACACGGTGACACCGGGATCGATCAATGAGCTTTCCAGCAGCGGTGAGGTTGCGTTTCGGGTGGATTTCACCGGCCCGGCGCCGCACCCACGGCAACGGTACTGGCGATCATTAGTGTTGAGCCACACCGACGGCACGACCTGGTCTCGGGCCCGTGAGGCGGTCACGGTCAATGCCGATATTTGGCCATACCGCGGCGTCGGGGAGCCGATCGACTACACCATCGACTACGAGGCCACCGGCCGCCGCTGGTTGGTGGCGATGGACGTTCCGGCCACGGTTCCTGCTGAGGCCACCGCGCGGCCGGGGTTCATTCTCGTGGCGAAGCGGCCGGTACAGAAACGTTTCCAGTATGCGATGCGCTCCTACCCGGCTCATAGTGCCGCGCCACTCGCGCCTGCGGCCCGTGCGCTCCACTTGCGCACCCCGCGGCCCATGAGCCGGCGCGTCCGGGCTCTGGTCGATGCGTGGCAACGGGAACCGGATCCGGTGCGCGCGGTGTTGCGCTACTTTCATGAACAAGACTTTGTTTACACGCTCACACCGCCATTGTTGCGCGGGGACTTATTGGATGAGTTTTTGTTCGAGTCCCGTCGCGGTTATTGCGAACACTACGCCGCTACCTTCGCGATGCTGATGCGCCACCTCGGCTTCCCCAGCCGGCTAGTGGTCGGTTATCAGGGCGGCGAGTGGAACAACGCCGGCGGCTACCTGGTGGTTCGCCAAGCAGATGCCCATGCCTGGGTCGAGGTGTGGCGCAAGCACCGAGGCTGGACACGCGTGGACCCCACCGCGGCGGTGGCGCCGGAGCGGATCGAGCTGGGTATGACCGCTTTACAGGCGCTGCTGGCACGGGGCGCATTGCCGGGGGAGCTCGAACCGGCCGCGATCCGGGCCTTGCTCGAGGGCCGCTGGTTGGCACGCCAATGGCGCCGCTTGGGAATGTACTGGGACGCGGTAAATACTGCCTGGAACCGCTGGGTCATGGCCTACGGCCCCGAGCGCCAACAGCGTCTCCTAAACTCGCTCGGTTTCGATACGCCGTCGTGGGCCCAAGTGGTCGTAACCCTGGTCATCGGTGTGGCCTCGTTGTTATTGGTGTTGGCCGCCACGCTGCTGTGGACACGAAACAGAATGGATCCGGTGGCCGCCAGCTACCGGCGTTTTTGCGCCAAGTTAGGAAAATCGGGACTGTCGCGCCACGCCCACGAGGGGCCGTTGGATTTTTATCACCGCATCTTGGCCGCGCGCCCGGACCTGGCCGCCGACAGCAAACCGATCATCGCCTTGTACGTCACACTCCGATACGGAAATGTGGCCGGCGAGGAGTTGGTGGACCAGCTTCGCGGGCGCGTTCGCCGTTTTAAGGCGGCGGGCCAATAAGGCCGGTATGGGGATCGCGGGACCGTCGGGTTGGCCCCGCTGCTATTTTCCGATACAAAAAGCCGAGAAGATCCGGCCCAATAAGTCCTCGCTGGTAAACTCGCCGGTGATCTCGGACACGGATCGCTGCGCCAAACGCAGTTCCTCGGCCAACAACTCGCCGGCCCGCTGTTCGACCAATAGCTGCTTTCCCGCCACGATGTGGTCGCGTGCAAGGTTCAGCGCCTCCAGATGTCGGCGCCTGGCGATGAAGGTCGGCTCGCTGCCAATTTCATAGCCCATGCTTTGCTTGAGGTGTTTTTTTAAACACACAAGCCCCGCGCCAGTCTTCGCCGAGATGGCCACTTCGATGGCAGCGGGCGTGGTGTCCGTTCCCGGTTTGCGCCCGGACAAATCAATCTTGTTGCGCACCAAGGTTGCCGGCACCCCCGGCGGCAGCTGCGTCATCAGTACCTCCAGATCAATGCCTTGGCTGTCGTCAACCACAACGAGCACGCGGTCGGCTTGTCGCATCGCGGCACGGGCGCGCGATACGCCTTCGTGCTCGACATCGTCGCCAGCGTCACGTAGGCCGGCGGTGTCCAACAGGTGTAACGGTAGCCCGTCGATTTGAATATGCTGCTCGACGATGTCACGGGTGGTGCCCGGTGTATCGCTCACGATGGCACGCTCAACCTGCGCGAGTGCGTTCAGTAGACTCGACTTGCCCGCGTTGGGGGGGCCGGCCAGCACAATACGCATCCCATCCCGTAACAGGCATCCTTGCTGGGCCGAGACCAGGACGCGGTCGATCTCGACCAACAGGTTTTCAACGGCGTTTGTGATCTGTTGGTCACCCAAAAAATCGACTTCCTCTTCCGGGAAATCGATCGCGGCCTCGACATACATCCGCACGCTGATCATCGCCGCCACCAACCGGTTCACGCGCTGCGAGAATTCCCCCTGTAACGAGCGCATAGCAGACCGTGCCGCGGCTTGCGAACCGCTGTCGATGAGGTCGGCCACGGCTTCTGCCTGAGCAAGATCCAGCTTGCCGTTCAAGAACGCGCGCTCAGAGAATTCTCCAGGTCGGGCGAGCCTGGCGCCCAGTTCCAGCACCCGGTTTACGAGCATGTCCAACACCACCGGGCCGCCATGCCCTTGTAACTCCAGCACGTGTTCACCGGTGAACGAGTGCGGCTTGGGGAAGTACAGCGCGATCCCACGGTCGACGGCGGCGCCATCGGCACCTAGAAACTCACCATAAACCGCCCGGCGCGCCCGCGGCAGCCGACCGAGCATCGCGTTGGCGATGGGTGGGGTCTGGGGTCCGGAAACCCGCACCACCCCGATGCTGCCACGCCCGGGGGGGGTGGCTATGGCAACGATGGTGTCCGTCTCAGTAGTCAAAGGGGTGGCCGTTAGACCCAGACGGTGGCGTGTATTCACACCGGCGTGATTATGTGTTCTTGGCGCCGATGGTCCGGTTGATATACCACTGCTGGGCAATAGACAGGACATTGTTCACCAGCCAGTAAAGAACGAGACCGGCGGGAAAGTAGAGAAACAGCAAGGTAAATACCACTGGCAACGCCATCATTATCTTTTTTTGCATGGGATCCAGGGGCGATGGATTGAGTAACTGCTGTCCCACCATGCTCGCCCCCATCAAGATGGGGAGCACGTAGTACGGGTCTTTTATTGATAGGTCTTTGATCCAAAAGGCCCATTCAGCCTGGCGTAGTTCGACGCTTTCCAGCAGCACCCAGTATAAGGCGATAAACACCGGAATCTGTATCACGATTGGTAGGCAACCGCCGAGCGGATTGATCTTGTCTTTCTTGTACAGCTCCATCATCGCCTGTTGGAGTTTTTGCTTGTCGTCCCCGTAACGCTCCTTTAGGGTCTGCAGCCGTGGTTGCAGCTTCTTCATCTTGGCCATCGACTTGTAGCTCGCGGCGGATAGAGGATAGAAGGCGAGTTTGATCAATAGGGTCAAGATGATAATGGCCCAGCCCCAGTTATTGACCACCGCGTTGATGCGTTGGAGGATCCAGAACAAGGGCGCGGACAACGGCGTGAGCCAACCGTAATCGACGCTCAGCACGAAACCCTCGCCTTGTTGTTTAAGGCGCTCCTGTTCCTTAGGGCCAACGAACAGCTTTGTGCTCAACGCGCCGCGTTCGCCGGGCCTCACTATGGTTGGTGTCACAGTCTTGTAACCAATGTTGTAACGTGGGCCACCAGCGGTCGTGATTACTCGGCTGTAGAACCGATAGGGCCCTTCCTGTTGCGGAAGCCAGGCGCCGACGAAATAATGCTGCAGCATCGCCACCCAACCGGACTTGACGTCCCGATTCAGGTCCTGCTCGGTCATATCGGCAAAGTCGATCTTTTCGTATTTCTCCTCAGGGGTATAGATCGCACCACCTAGATAGCTTGGGACTACGCCCAGGAAAAAGCTTCTCTCTGGCACAACGTGGGTGCGCAGGAACTGCGCATACAAGTACCCATTCCAGGTATCCGTGGTTTGGTTGTCCACCAAATAGTCAATAGAAATGTTGTAGCTGTCGCGATGAAAGGTATATACCTTCGAGTACTTCACACCATCCGGTGAGTTCCAGAACAGCTTGGCCTCGATACTATCCTTGCCGGGAGCAAGCTCAAAAGAGGGGTTTTCGGCGCTGAAGGCGGTCTTGTGATTGGGAAACTCACGGCCACGCCCGATCAGGCCGGTTTGGCTTATGAACACATCCGCCCCCTGTTGTCGAAGCAATTCGAACGGTTTGTCCGGTTGATCGACACTGATTGGGTACTGGAGTAACTCGACCTTCTTCAGATCGCCGCCGAGGGTGTCGATGTGCGCACGGAATAAGTCGGTGGTTACCAGTATGCGATCACTAGTGGCAACGGCTTGTGCTTGTGGTTGGCCCGGTGATTCAGGGGGTTGATCGACAGCGGTGGGGGCTTGGGGTACATCACGGGCATCAGGCGATGGTACCGATGTTTGCGCCGTGGGGGTCGGTGGCGGTGGCGGTTGTTGTTGCTCCAACCATTTCTGATAGATGAGGATTAAGACGAAGGCTAGCGCAATAAATAACAGGCCGCGTTGAATATCCATTTACGGGCACTCACCGGCAGTTGTTTCAGACGGGCAGTGATCGCTATCGGGCACCGGGTCGAAGCCACCGGCGTGGAACGGATGACAGCGCGACACGCGCCGTAGGGTCATCCAAACACCGCGCAGCAGTCCAAACCTTTCAATGGAAGTCATCGCATATTCTGAGCAAGTCGGGTAGAACCGACAGTGCTGGCCGAGCAGCGGGCTCACCGCATAGCGGTAGGTACGGATTACTCCTAGCGCGAATCGGCGCATGATTTTTCCAATAAAAACCAAAGGTTATCGAGCATACTCAGAACTTCGTCAGCGATCAGGCGATCCGCGCCTGGTCGCGCCAATATTATTACATCCATTCCGTTTATCTGCGGTTGGCGCAGTCGAAACGATTCTCGAATAAGACGTTTTAAACGATTGCGCACAGTTGCCTTTGTTGACACTTTTCTAGATACAGCGAGACCAAGTCTAGGATATTGCAGATTATTGGGAGCGGATGCGGCTTCAAATTTTCCTACGCGAATACGCTGGCGGAATTTCAACACCCGTGTATAGTCGCATTGTCGGTGCAGTCTGTAATTCTTTGGCAGCTGATGTCGCGCCACGCAGACTCTTTAACCTAAGCGTACTTAAGCGCTCAATTGACTGCGTCCCTTAGCGCGCCGTGCATTGATTACAGCACGACCACCTTTGGTCCGCATACGTGCGCGAAAACCATGCGATCGCTTACGCTTAACTTGACTAGGCTGGAAAGTACGTTTCATGGTAAAAATAAATTTAGTGAAAGAGTTGATTCATTATCGGTAGAACTGCGACCGCCGACACGAAAAAGGGCGAGCAAACTTAAAAGGTTTACCAACAAGTGTCAACTAAAACAGCAATTTATTAACACGATCATAAATCGATACGTCCACGCCGCATATTAAACAACACAAGGCGTGAGATGCGAACACCAGGAGAGGATTTCAACTTGTCAAATTCTGCGATTTGGAACAAGTGCTTGAATCACTTGGAGGATGAGCTGACTCCACAACAATTTAACACGTGGATACGCCCACTCCAGGCGATTGAAGATACCGCGACGTTGCGTTTGCTGGCCCCTAATCGGTTTGTAATGGACTGGGTAAAACAGAAGTTCATGGGACGAGTTGATAAACTCGTGAGCGATTATAGTCAGGAGAATATTACCGTTTGTCTGGAAATTGGAAGTAATCGAAGAGTGGAACTTGCCGGTCCTAAACATGAGGATACGAAACCAAGCACGAAGATAAGTAACTATGGAACCAAGTCACTAAATGCGGCATTTACCTTCGAGAACCACGTTGAAGGCAAATCCAATCAGTTGGCACGGGCCGCTGCCATCCAGGTCGGGGAGAACCCGGGAAAAGCCTATAATCCGCTGTTTATTTATGGCGGGGTGGGACTTGGTAAAACCCATCTCATGCAAGCCGCTGGGAATTTGATAGTGAGCTGCGACCCGGGCGCGTCGGTTGCATACGTACATTCTGAACGTTTTGTCGCTGACATGGTGAGGGCGTTGCAACGCAACGCAATCAACGATTTCAAGCGGTACTATCGCTCCCTCGATGCGTTACTCATAGACGACATTCAGTTCTTCAGCGGGAAAAACCATTCTCAGGAGGAGTTTTTCCATACTTTCAACACCTTAACGGAGGGTCAAAGGCAAGTCGTAATCACTAGTGACCGGTTCCCGAAGGAAATCACCGGCGTTCAAGAACGGCTCATCTCACGATTTGGCAGTGGCTTGACAGTATCAATAGACCCACCCGAGCTGGAGACCAGGGTGGCAATATTGAGCAATAAGGCGCACAAAAAAGGTATTCAGATCGACGACGAAGTGGCATTTTTTATCGCCCGACAAGTACGCTCCAATGTACGCGAACTCGAAGGTGCGTTACACCGCATCATCGCGAGTGCGCGATTCACCGGTCGCGCGATAGATCTACCGCTGGCGAAAGACGCTTTAAAAGACTTAATGGTCTTTCAGGAACGTAAAGTCACCATACAAAACATACAAAAGACAGTAGCAGCATATTACAAGATGCGGTTATCAGATCTACATTCAAAGCGGCGCAACCGGCAAATTACCCGTCCACGTCAGATTGCGATGGCGCTTGCGAAAGAATTCACTAACCTTAGCCTCCCTGATATCGGAGACGCATTCGGCGGCCGTGACCACACGACAGTCTTGCATGCTTGTCGAAAGGTCGACGAACTAATTCAGCACGATGCAAAAACCAAGGAAGACTATGACAACCTACAAAATCTACTCGGCAGGTAAAGGCTAAAGGTAAAATAACTGAACAACTTGTGGATAACCATGCACACAGTAATTATTGATCTTGGCTCATTAGACTTTTTGCCCAGTATGAGGCTCTAAAATCAATAGTTATCTACAGTGATTCTCAGCCTCTAACTTTCTGAATTAAATAGGTAAATAATACTTATCCACATAAATAACTGCATAATAATATTCACTTAATTCTTAAATAGTATATTAACTAATGAAACTAAGCATAGAACGTGATCGTTTATTAAAACCTTTGGGTCAAGTTTGCAGTGTTGTAGAACGGCGTCAGACATTGCCCATTTTAGGCAATGTTTATTTGCGGGTTGATGATCGGTGCTTAGTGTTAACGGGGACAGATCTTGAAACCGAGGTCACCTCGCAGATTGAAAATGTGGACGGCGGTGATGGGGAATGCACACTAACCGCACGCAAGTTCTACGATATCTGTCGTGCCTTGCCGGAAGACGCGGTCATTGAGTTGGAGGCAGCCGGTGATCGGGTGCAGATTCAGAGTGGGAAAAGCCGTTTTTCATTGCAAACCTTGGCAGCGGCCCATTTTCCTCGTTTGGAAACGGAGCAGTGGGAATGTGAATTTGAGGTAGAACAAGGAAAGTTGAAACAACTTATTGATAATACTGCGTTTTCGATGGCACAACAGGATGTGCGTTATTACTTGAACGGATTGTTGTTGGAAACTGAGGCGCGGACGTTACGTGCGGTGGCGACCGATGGGCATCGACTTGCGATGTCGGAACTGGCGATAGACGGTGATATTGGCAAACCACGTCAGTTAATCGTTCCGCGTAAGGCGGTTTTGGAGCTGGGGCGTTACCTGGAGGAGAGCACTACGATCGCAACGGTGGGGATGAATCCCAATCACATTCGCGTTAAAGCCGGGCCACTAGTGTTTACGTCGAAACTAATTGATGGACGATTTCCCGACTATGAGAAGGTGATACCGAAGAATTTGAGTACCCATCTGGAGATCGAACGCGGCGAGTTGCACGACATTTTGGCACGCGCGGCAATTTTAACTAATGAAAAGTTCAAGGGAGTACGCTTGAATCTATCTTCTAAACGGTTGTTAGTGAGCGCACATAATCCTGATCAAGAAGAGGCCAGCGATGAAATGGTGGTAGATTATGAGGGGGGGGAGCTCGAAATAGGGTTCAATGTCGGATATCTGATGGAAGCACTACGGATTTTGGGCGGTGAGACGGTGGATCTCGGCCTACAAGATCCCAACAGCAGCTGTACAGTCAGGGCGCCCGGTGACGAATCTACGTTGTATCTAGTGATGCCGATGCGTTTATAGGTTTCACGTGGAACATTTTTGTGTGACTGATGTTCCACGTGAAACGTCGATCATTTATTTGCCATCATCCCGGGGCTCTGTGTGTATCAACTGATTATGGTAAAATATCTGGTTTTTCAAGCACTAATATAGTTATGTCGCTGCAACCTATCTACGATTCAAAGAGCATCAAGGTCTTAAAAGGCCTAGATGCTGTTCGCAAGCGACCCGGTATGTATATCGGTGATACCGATGATGGGTCTGGATTGCATCAGATGGTGTTCGAAGTCGTGGATAACGCTATCGATGAGGCACTGGCAGGGTTTTGCACCGACATCCAGGTCACCATCCACGCCGACGGCTCGGTGACCGTCGCAGACAACGGCCGTGGTATTCCGACGGGTGACATAGCCGAAGAAGGGCGATCGGCCGCCGAGGTGATCATGACCGTTCTCCATGCCGGCGGCAAGTTTGATCAGAATTCTTACAAGGTATCTGGCGGCTTACACGGGGTTGGCGTATCGGTTGTAAACGCCTTGTCCGAATATCTAAAGTTGACGATTAAACGTAACGGCGGCGTGCATTTCCAGGAGTACAACTTAGGCGTGCCTATCGCGCCGCTGGCTGTTATTGGTGCCACCGACGATAGCGGCACCGAAGTCCGATTCAAGCCCAGTCCCAAGGTGTTTACCGATATCGAGTTTCACCATGATTTGTTGGCGAAGCGTCTGCGTGAACTGTCGTTCTTGAATTCAGGTGTGCGTATCACGCTACGCGACGAACGTATCGATCGTGAAGATGTGTTTGAATACCAAGGCGGCATAGCAGCTTTTGTAGAACACCTTAACCGCAAAAAAATACCTTTACATCAAAGCGTTATATCGATTTCCGGCGATCGTGCCAAGGTCCATGTCGAACTTGCCATGCAGTGGAACAACTCGTATCAAGAGAACATTTTCTGTTACACCAACAATATCCCGCAACGCGATGGTGGCACCCACTTGGCCGGCCTGCGCGCGGCCATGACGCGCACACTCAATCAATATATCGACAAATCGGGTCTTGCTAACCGCGCAAAGGTATCCGTCGGCGGTGACGATGCCCGAGAGGGCCTCACCGCGGTGTTGTCCGTCAAGGTTGCCGATCCCAAATTTTCATCCCAGACCAAGGAAAAACTCGTTTCCTCCGACGTCAAAGGCATAGTCGAATCGGTGGTCGGAGAAAAACTCAGCGAGTATTTGCTCGAGAATCCCGCCGATTCGCGGCGTATCGCGAGCAAGATTATCGACGCCGCCCGCGCGCGCGAAGCGGCGCGCAAAGCCCGGGAGATGACCCGGCGTAAGGGCGCCCTCGACGTCGCCGGGTTACCGGGTAAATTGGCGGATTGCCAAGACAAGGATCCGCGATCTTCAGAACTGTACTTGGTTGAAGGTGACTCAGCCGGCGGCTCGGCGAAACAAGCTCGAGATCGACGTTTTCAAGCGGTGTTGCCGCTAAAGGGCAAGATCTTGAATGTCGAGAAGGCGCGCTTTGACAAGATGCTCTCCTCCGAAGAAGTCACCACTTTGATTACTGCCCTTGGTACTGGCATTGGTAAAGATGACTTTGATATCAATAAGTTGCGCTACCATCGAATCATCATCATGACGGATGCCGATGTCGACGGCTCGCACATTCGCACCTTGTTGTTGACGTTTTTCTACCGTCAAATGCCGCAACTACTAGAGCGTGGACATATCTATATCGCGCAGCCGCCTTTGTACAAGGTCAGCCGCGGTAAGAAAGAGTATTACATCAAGGACGATCAGGCCCTTCAAAACCACCTGTTGGAGATTGCGCTTCAAGATGCCGCGCTGTGCAGCAGCCCCGGGGATGTCACCACCAAGGGCGCCGACCTCAAGGTCTTGTGCCGGGAATATCTCTCGGTAGAGCTGGTGATCAAACGGCTGGCCCGGCGTTACGACGAACACCTACTAAGAACACTGGTTTTATTTCCAGTAATTGGGGCGACGGTATTAGCCGACTCAGCGGCGTCCGCCGCCATCGCTGCGCAACTGCAGGAGCGGTTGAACGATACCGCAGCGACGGCAGTTCGCTACGAAGTGAGCGTTGCGGAAACCGTCGACGATGATTTACGCGAATTCATCGTGACCCGCAGTTGGCACGGTTCGGTCTCCGATACGCCCATTGATTCGGAGTTCCTCACCACCAATGAATATCAATCGCTGTACACGTTGGGTCAGCGGTTACATAAGGCGGTTGGCGAAAGCGCAGTGATTCACCGTGGTCAACATCATCATGTTGTGGCCTCTTTCGGTGAGGCCGTCGACTGGTTGATGACCCAAGCCCGCAAGGGGTTGACTTTGCAACGTTACAAAGGGCTGGGAGAAATGAATCCGGACCAGCTGAGGGACACCACCATGGAGACTGCCAATCGCCGCTTACTCAAGGTCGCCATTGAAGACGATGTGACATCCGATGAAACGTTTACGGTATTGATGGGTGATCAGGTCGAACCCCGGCGCCAATTCATCGAAACAAACGCTTTTACCGTGATAAACCTCGATGTGTGACGGACATCAAGCGGCAAACTTCCGCTAACTACCCTCATCTTCTGTTATCGTTAGTGTAACGTGCCAGGGATTGAGAGCGTGAAAGCGGGGATTTCCGCGTCAAACTTGGTCCCGTCTTCGGCCACCATCTGATAACTGCCCCCCATCGTGCCTACCGGCGTCTCGATGGCGGTGCCACTGGTGTACTGGTAGCTGGCCCCCGGCTGTAACCGCGGTTTTTCTCCGACGACGCCATCGCCGCGCACCTCCTGAATTCGGTCGTTTGCGTCGGTAATGATCCAGTGCCGAGTAACGAGTTGTACTGGCACCGATCCGTCGTTGGTGATCGTGACCGTGTAGGCAAACACATATCGACTGGCATGCGGATCGGACTGTGCCTCGATGTACGCGGTCTTCACCGCAATGTTGATCTGGTATGTGTGTGTATCGCTCATCGCTCTACGCAGATTCTATCACTGCTAGCGAAGGGTTAGCCCGCATGTTGCACTAACCCCCGCCCTGGCTCGGTCTAGGGCGCCTGGGTTTGTGCTTCACCCAACCCATAGCTTATGTGGACTACGCCTCCTGGCAGGGCACCGCGGTCAATTCGACCGGCCTTTTGTCGAGACGCGCGGCGGTAAGGCTATTCCCCCAGACACAACCGCTATCCAGGCAGATCACGTTGCCGATTTGTGCCGCGCCCAAGGTCGACCAATGGCCAAAGATCAACAATTCGCCGCCGTTGCGCGGCCACGCATACCACGGCTCCAGCGTGGCAGGTTGGGTTCCCGGTGGCCCGGTATACGCGAGATCAATGCGCCCATCATGATCACAATATCGCATGCGCGTGAATACGTTGATGATGAACCGCAGCCTGTTCCATCCGATTAATGAATCACGCCAGCGGCGCGGCGTGTCTCCATACATGCGGTGCAAAAACGCCACGCTGTCTGCGGACCCGAGCGCGTCTTCGACCTCGCTGGCGAGCTCCGCTGCCTGCGCGAACGACCACTGTGGCAGCAAGCCAGCGTGGACCATCGACACGTTAAGAACCGGATCTTCTAGGAACAGCGGGCGGGAACGCAGCCAGGTCAGCAACTCATCGCAATCGTCAGCCTCCAAAACTGGATTCAAGGTATCTCGACTCCGTCGTGGCCGTGCGCCGGCCGCGACCGCAAGCAGATTGAGATCGTGATTGCCGAGCACGACCTTGGCAGCGTCTCCGAGCGCCCTCACAAAACGAAGCACCTGCAACGAGTCCGGACCTCGATTAACCAGGTCGCCAACAAACCAAAGCTGGTCGTTCTCCGAATCAAAGCGAATCCGGCGCAATAGTGCTTGGAGCGACCGGAAGCATCCCTGCACATCACCAATCGCATATATCGCCACGGCCCATCACCTTCGACGCAGCATTTGCGAGACAGTGTGCGTCCCTTTTAGTAGCGCGTCCGCGATCCCCGATTCGCTGGCGGCATGGCCCGAGTCGGGCACCACGATCAGTTGTGCCTTGGGCCAGGCGCGATGTAATTGAAAGGCATTTTCCAGCGGGCAAACGATGTCATAGCGTCCATGTACAATAATCCCAGGAATGTCGGCCAGTCGATAGGCATCACGCAATATTTGGTTCGGAGAAAGAAAACTGTCGTTGATGAAGTAATGCGACTCAAGCCGGGCAAGACTCAATGCAACGTGGGGGGTGCCGAAGAAATCTTGTGCTGCACCACTGGGTTGCAACGTAACGCAACGCCCCTCCCACAGAGACCATGCCTTTGCCGCCGCCATGCGCGCGAGCTCGTCATCCCCGGTCAGGCGTTGATAATACGCATGCAGCAGCCTGTCGCGTTCGGATTCTGGAATTGGCGCGATGAAATCCTCCCAATAGTCAGGGAAGATCCGGCTGGCGCCTTGTTGATAAAACCAATCGATCTCGTGCCGCCGGCACAGAAAAATCCCTCGCAGAATGAGGGCCAACACTCGGCTTGGATGGGCCTCGGCGTATACCAAGCTTAATGTTGATCCCCACGAACCTCCAAACAACACCCACCGTTCGATGCCAAGATGTTCACGGATCTGCTCAATGTCAGCTACAAGGTGTGGTGTGGTATTGGCTTCTAAGCTCGCATGGGGTCGTGACCTACCCGCGCCACGTTGATCGAACAGCACGATGCGATAAATTTCAGGATCAAAAAAGCGGCGATGATACGGTTCACAACCAGCGCCCGGACCGCCATGTAAAAAAAGCACCGGTAGCCCATCAGGATTGCCACACTCCTCGACATACAGTTCATGAGGTGGGTCTACGGCGAGATGAAAACTCTTGTTCGGCTTAATTTCCGGGAATAGAGAGCGCATAGGCCAGGACTTTACAGAGATGGCTCATCCAGCGGCGGTTCGCCGTCAAAAATAAGGTCCAGTCGTTTTTGCCGGTAACTCTCCCGCGAAAATAGATAAGGATCCAACTGTAGATCCAGTAATCTTGTCGTCCCGAGTAATTGGGATCGGAAATCGATTACATCGATCGCGACCAACGCGATACGTGCCCCTCTTTCGTCCAGCGCCAGCCTGGGGTCGGTATAGTAGTAGTAAGGCAGCAGCCCAAAGGCATCGCGCACGTTACTGGGACCGAGAAATGGCAACACGACGTATGGCCCGGACGAGATCCCCCAAACTGCCAGTGTCTGGCCAAAATCTTCCTGATTGCGCTCTACTCCAACTTTGGTGGCGACATCGAAAAGGCCGACGATCCCTAATGTTGAATTAAGTAAAAACCGGCTGGCATCCGAGATCGCCTGAAGAGGTTTGCCCTGCAACAGGTCGTTGACTACGGTGGTCGGTTCCAGCAGGTTGCGAAAGAAGTTTCCAACGCTGCGCCGCACAGGTCGTGGGGTTATCCTGCGATATCCCTTTGCGAGCGGTTTGGTGACCACACGATCAACCTTGTCGTTGAATCTGTATACTGTTCGGTTGAACCCTTCCCACGGATCGTGTCCGTTCACCTGTTCTTGCTCCGCTTCCCCGGTATGTGGGCCTTTATTGGGCAGGGAGGTGCATCCGGCGGCGAAAACTGTCAACGATAAAACCACAACCGTTCCGTTCATTAGGTATTGGTACATCGATGTATACGAATCGTGGCGTGGCCCCCTAGTGTATCAGTGTTCTGTACTTTGCGTCTGCTGTAACCCAAGGCCGTTATTACCAAATACGCGCTCGGCGCTGGTACCCGCGCGGACACTTTTCAAGGAGGTGGTAGCTTGCGGGTATGTCGGTTCAGATGCTTGATTCCCGGGATGCGGGGACAGGTGAGCAGGGCATGTGTAGCACCTAACCACTGTTGTCGTTACTAGAGTCATCAGCTTAAGATCGAATACTTCTTTAGGTCGGCGAGGCTACGTCCGTAATTAAAGTTCGCCAAAGCCTGGGCGCCGCATCGCAAACGAGATAAAGTTGCACCTTCGCCAACTAATCGGAGAATGGTAATGAACTGGGCAGAAGAATCTGAAAAGATTTTAAAAACTTGGGCAGAGACCCAGGAGCAACTATGGAAATCATGGGCACCGCCGGCGACCAGCGAATCGCCCGAGGACGCGTGGAATCACGGGTTGGAATTATGGCAACAGTCGATTCGGCAGACCTTGGATGCACAGTCCGAGGCGATGAAGATGTGGGCGAGTCTAGCCCAACAAGGTGGCGCAACGGCGCCGGAATTCAGCCGATATTTTCCCGCCCTTCAGGACATGTTTGGACAGTGGACAGCAGCACAACAGCAGCTCTGGAGCCAGTGGGTGGAGACGTTGAAAAGCATCGACCCGGACAAGCTCAATGAGATGTGGCAGGAACAAGGCGGTGAGTTGACACAACAGTTCTCCGAATCGACCAAGAAGATGCTGGAAGCCCAGCAACAAACAATGGCGCAACTCCTGAAGGCCTTCCAGTCCTAACCTGCGCGTGCGAATAAGATGGCCCGCGGGAAGAATTAATGGGCAGATCAAAAGCGGTTGTTTGAGAAGCCAGGTAAATCACGTTAGGCGTGCTCCGCGACTCACCCCGCCGCCGGTTTGGCCTTTGTTAAAGCCCCGGGATTGGCGCTTCCCGCGTGTGAGGCGTTCAGCCGCCCGACCCTGCGCTTGTCCCCGCACAGCAGCGCAACCCCGCGCAGCACAAGTCCCTTCGCCATCATCGGGGCTCCCTCGGGCAATATGCGGCTAGGTGCAACGTGTGGCACGAGAATCATGGCCGGCCAAGCTTTGCCGACGTATAACCCCACAGGATTCCCAGTAACAGCCCTGCAGTGTGCGCCATGTTGGCAATATTGCCGACGAGGCCGAGCCAACAGACGACAAACCATCCCAGCATCATAATAACAATGTGCTTATGCAGTCCCATGCCGAAACGGGGATTGAATCGGCCCTGCATCCAAAAATATCCCAACAGGCCGAATACCACACCGGACATTCCGCCGAAAGCCGGGCCCTGATAAAAATATTGCGCGAGGTTAGAGGATACCCCCAGCCCCACCACCATGGTGGCAAGATCCAGCGCGCTCAATCGATTTTCCAGCGCCCCGCCGAGCTCCCATAGCCAGAGCATATTAAATACAATATGGATAACGCCGATATGTATGAGTACCGGTGTCAACAGGCGCCAGAATTGCCCGGATCTGATTTCCGGCAGCATAATATCCACGCGCTCGGAAATAAAAAACGGCCGTAACAAATCGATCTTTGCGCCGAATCCCGAGACCAAGGCCAGTATTACACACAGCACGATTAACGAAGTGGTAAGTGGGGGCAATCTCACGGGTCGTAACGGTGGCAGGCCTAGCCCGTATATTGCCCCAAGGATCCCGGCTGATGGCGACGGGACTTGTGCTGCGCGGAGTTCCCCTGCTGTGCGGGGACAAGCGCAGGGTCGGCTGGACGCCGCGCTGGAACGAAATGCATAGCTGTAGCTATGGGTTGAGTGAAGCGCAAGTGCAGGCGTTCGCGACCGGGCCAGCGCCGGGATAGGCCCAGCTCCGGGCACGCAACGTGGCAATGAACATTTGTCGAATTCGTTATTTCAAACAACGTTAGCTCTTTTCTTTGCTGTCTTGGTGGAATATACGGGCACCAGGGTGAGGTTGACAGCAGCCAGCCGCTGCTCACCATGAATATATTTGTTGTAAACCAGCCACGCTAGCAAAAACTCTTTCGAAAGCCAATAATCTTGATAATTGCTTGTTTATCTACGGCGCTAGCTTAAACTTCTTTTCGAGATCCGTTGTTGCTGATTTTTTATGGCCACGGTATGGCCTCGTGACGGGCCTTGGTGAATCGAGTAGAACATTTCGCTAGATAATTTAATCATACATGCTTTCACATACAGCGGTTTTTACACGGCTGGTTCGCGATCACATGGGGCCGGCACCGGTAACGGTACCGGTGGGCACGGCCTGTGAAGATGCGGTGCGCCGCATGCGTGACGCGAAGGCGGACAGCATCGTCGTTGTCGATGGGGACGGTACCCCGGTGGCGATCGTTACCGAACAGGATGTTGTTCGGCGGTTGACGTTTCGTATTCCGGGCGACACTCCCGTGGATCAAGTCATGACCGCGCCACTGCAGACTATCCGCGACGACGAGCTTCTGTTTCATGCAATTGCCCAGATGCGGCGTGGACGCCTGCGGCACATGCCGGTGGTGGACGCACATGGCGGGGTCGTCGGGGGACTGCAGCTCCACCACGCCTTGGCGATGGCCGCGCAACAAATGGTCAGTCAGATTGACATCCTGACCCACTCGAAGACTGTTGAGGGGATGAAGCATACCAAGCAGGCGCAAGTGGAAGTCGCCAAACAGCTCTGTCATGACGCGGTGCCGGCACCGGAAGTGCAAGCACTAATATCACGGATCAATATCGATCTGTACCGGCGCATAGTCGATCTATGCCTGCGCCAAATGGCAGAAGACGGTTGGGGTGAGCCGCCGGTGGATTTCGAAGTCATCGTTATGGGTTCCGGAGGCCGCGGCGAAAGTTTCCTGTATCCGGATCAGGACAACGGCTTTATCTTAGAGGACTATCCCGATGATCAACACAAGAACATCGATCCTTGGTTTATAGAGCTTGCAGAACGCATGACCGAAGCCCTGGATCAGGTTGGGTTCGACTACTGTCGCGGTAATGTGATGGCGACCAACCCATTGTGGCGAAAAACAATATCGCAATGGCGTGACCAGATCCGTCGTTGGGTGGGCAAGGGTGCCGGCACGGTATTGCGGCTCGCAGACATTTTTTTCGACTTTGTCCCGGCGCACGGGAAGGGCACCTTAACCGCCCAGCTTCGCACGTTCGTGACCGACGCCGCGCGTCGCCCGTTCTTTTTACGTGAGATGTACAAGCAAAACGAAGGGCACGAAGTTGCACTCGGTCCGTTTAACCGCTTGTTGATCGACAAGTTAGACGGCCCCAATAAAGGGAAGCTGAATCTGAAAATGACCGGCACCTTACCGTTGGTGGGAGCGGTGCGAATTGCCGCATTATTCAATGGTGTTGCGGTAACTTCAACTTTGGGACGTGTTGCCGAGCTGTACGAACAAGGGGCGCTGTCTTCCGATGAGCAGGACTATCTTTCCGGCGCGTTCAGACATATCACTAACTTACTGTTTCGTCAGCAGTTACGGGACTATGAGACCGGAGTAAAAGTCGGTAACCACGTGGCGGTGGACGCGTTATCGAAACGTGAACGAGACATGCTGATAGACGGTTTCAGGGCCATCAAGGAATACCGCAACCGGTTGCGCACCGCGCTGACCGGCAATGTTTTTTAACCGCCTGGCAACAACCAATGTCAGCATTTCATGTGCGTCTCTATGCTTGGATCACGGGCCGCAAATACTGTCAAAGACGCGCGCGAATCGTGACTTAAGTAGCAAAACCGTGACCCCAAGCAGGTCCACACCCTCTAGCCGATAACCAAATATCATCAAACATCCTGTTTTGCCCGGGCCTCGCGGGCCGTATACTTAGACCTTGGCGGCACGGCCGCCCGCTGAACAAACCCCGGTGCAAGCCGGATTCGTCACTTAAGCATTTGACCTAAGGAGAACGGCAATGTCCGAACACTTCAGAGATTACCTTATAGCGCTAGCCGATGATCCCAGCTTGCTTGCGCGATACAAAGCCGACCCAAAGGACACCCTTCGGGATGCGGCAATTAGCAACGAAGAACGGCACGCCCTGTTGAGTGGTGATGTAGACCAAATCAAGGCCTTCTTGCAGGGGCAAGACGTGCCGGAACGAGTAATCGAGCTGATTGCAAAACTTTAGACTGCCACTGCAACCCATTCCGTCACCGCACTGGCAGCGAAGGACGCTGGCGCTAACACTATATCGGTCTTTTATTTGGGAGGGTGGCTAAGCGTGGGATAATCAAGTCGGGAGTCGCCGCGAGTGTATTCGTTAACCACTCGCGAGTCTGGCTGGCTGCAACGTCAGGTGTCTCCGTGACCCGTAGACCCAGTTTTTGATTATGTCTGAAGCCATAGGAAGAACGGTGCTGATCGTTGACGATGAGCCCAATATCGTTTTGTCGTTGGAGTTCCTGATGAAGAAGGCAGGATATTCGGTGGCAACCGCGGCCGATGGTGAAGATGCGCTGGAGCAGATCAAGCACGCCATACCCGATTTGGTGCTCCTCGACATCAACATTCCCAAGGGCAACGGTTACGAAGTTTGTCAAGCGATTCGCGCCAACCCTGACTGCAAAGAGGTACGGGTAGTGATGTTAACTGCCAAGGGCCGTGATATAGAGCGTGAGAAAGGGCTCGCGGTGGGAGCAGATGATTACATCACTAAGCCTTTTTCGACCCAAGAGGTGGTTGACCTAGTTCACCGTTTGCTCCGGCCCGACGCTTAAGTCAGATGACTGCACGCAGCAAGTTCTGGTTGCTGCTGGCCACACTCCTGGGCGTGCAACTAATCGTCTTGGTTTGGGGAGCCTGGTGGCTTGGAAGCCGACCGCAACAAAACATAGCAGCCACAGAAGTTTTTGTTGTGCTTGCCGGGCTCGGCATGGTGCTCGCCACCGCCTTGGTGGGCGCTTGGTTATTCCTGGATCATTCGTTGCTGCAGACATTGCGGGTACTGCGTCGTGGTGTGGGCATCATTACCCAAACCAACCCACAACACGAGCTGGAGATCCGCAGCCCCCACTTACTCGATGATCTCCCGGATGCCGTCCATCAGCTGGGTCTGGAGCTAGACCAAGTCAGGACAGAGGTCGCTCAGGCGCTGATAAGCGGAGCCAAGCATGCCGAGGAGCAAAAATCTCGCTTGGAGGCGGTGCTGTGTGAGCTCACCGAGGGAGTCCTTGTATGCGACGCACGATGCCGCATCATGTTGTACAACCCGGCTGCACAACGCATCCTTCGTAATCATGCGGCGCTGGGATTGGGCCGATCGCTACATGATGTGCTTACTCGCGAGCCGGTGGAGCACAGCCTTGAAGTGTTGTCGCGGGCCATGGATCAGAACCGGGATGCGAACGAGCCGGAAACCGAGTTCGTCTGTGCCACCGTTGACCAAGAGATATTGCTGCGCTGCCGGCTGCGTTTGCTGTCAGCGGATTTGGGAATTGAATCGGGTTTCGTCGTCGCCTTCGATGACGTCACCCGCCAAGTTCAGGCCATAGGGCAGCGCGATGATCTGCTGCGGAAAGTGCTGGAACAGAACCGGGGCTCATTGGCGAATATCCGCGCGGCGGCAGAAAACCTAGTGGCGCATCCGAATATGAATGTTGAGACACGCGCCCGGTTTGAGCAAATCATTGCGTATGAAAGCGCGCGACTGAGCGAGCAACTGGATCAAGCCGGGGAGCGTACCCGAGCGCTGGTTGGAAACGAATGGCTAACGGGCGATTTGTACTCGGCGGATCTGTTAGGCGCCGTGGTACACCGGTTCAAGCGAGACGGTGATATAACGGTGGTAATGACAGGAGCGCCGTTGTGGCTGCACGGCGACAGTCATTCGCTCATGCTTCTGCTCGAACAATTGATACGTCGAATCCAGACAGTCAGCAACGTGCGGGAGTTTGACGTGAACGTGCTGATGGGAGATCGCGGTGTCTATATCGATATCGTGTGGGAGGGCGAGCCTATCAGCGAGTCTGTACTCGCTAAGTGGTCGTCTGAACCGTTAATGCATGCGGTGGGCGCATTAACGGTCAGTGATGTGATCGACAGGCATGGTGGTCAAATCTGGAGTCAGCGCGCGCGTCGCCGCAACTACTCTCTGGTACGCGTGCCGGTGCCGGTATCAAGCAAACAATGGGAGCTTCCTCGGGAAAAACTGCCGCCGCGACCGGAGTTTTATGATTTCAGCCTGGCAGGCGAACCGTCGGACTTAGGGACGCTCGCCGAGCAACCGCTGGACCGTCTCAATTATGTGGTGTTCGACACCGAAACCACGGGCTTGAAACCGTCTGCCGGGGACGAGATCGTGTCGATTGCCGGAGTTCGCATCGTCAGGAACCGGATCTTGACATCCGAGACGTTTGAACGGCTGGTGAACCCTAAACGAAACATACCTAAACGCTCCATCCGTTTCCACGGTATCACCGACGACATGGTCAAAGACAAACCGCCGATCGAAGTTGCCATACCGCAGTTTAAGGAGTTCGTTGGTGATGCCATTTTAGTGGCACACAATGGAGCGTTTGACATGAAATTTATCCAACTCAAGGAAGCAGAGACCGGATGCCGATTCGATAACCCGATGCTAGATACTTTGTTGCTGTCGGTGTTTCTGCATGATCACGTGGAAGACCATACCTTGGATGGAATCGCCAATCGACTCGGGGTAGAGATATCCGGCCGCCACACCGCGTTAGGTGATGCGCTGGTGACCGCAGAAATCTTTCTGCGCCTCTTGGACGTACTGATTGAGCACGGCGTGACTCGCCTGAGCGAGGCACTGGAAGCGTCTGAGCGGGTGGTCACAATTCGAACCGAACAAGCCCGCTTTTAGACGATGCGCAACGGAGGACGACAGACTGACCGCATCATCACGCTGGTGATAGTGGCCGCGCTTGCTTTCAACTACCCGTTGCTGAGTCTGTTCGGATCGTCAACCCTGATCTTGGGTATACCGGTTTTATATCTGTACTTATTCGTAGCGTGGGCTGTGCTCATCGGTCTAATGCGTGCGGTAATGATAAACCCGGGACCGAAACGCCGAAAACGCGATCTATCTCAGCGGCGACAATAAGCGATGCTAAAAGAATGGGTGATTCTGGCAGTGTCCTTGGGTTACCTCGCCCTGTTGTTCGGGGTTGCCTATTATGGTGACAAGCGCGCCGACATGGGGCGCTCTATCATCAGTAATCCGTACATCTACACCCTGTCAATAGCGGTTTATTGCACGGCTTGGACGTTTTACGGAAGTGTCGGGCGAGCCGCGAGCACCGGCGTTGGTTTCCTTCCTATTTACCTCGGACCCACGCTCATGGTCGCCATGTGGTGGATTGTGTTGCGCAAGATTATACGTATCGCCAAGGTGCATCGCATCACGTCAATCGCTGATTTCATCGGTTCTCGTTATGGCAAAAGCGCCCTACTTGGCGGGCTGGTGTCGATTATTGCGGTGGTCGGCATCATGCCCTATATCTCGTTGCAGCTGAAGGCGGTGTCCACCAGTTTCAACGTCGTGCGACGTTATCCCGATCTGCCGGTACTTGAGCACACGACCGCGACGCCGTTGTGGAGCGACACCGCGCTTTACGTGGCATTGGTGATGGCGGTGTTCACAATACTGTTTGGGACTCGGCACATCGACGTGGCAGAACGTCATGAAGGCATGGTCGCCGCGATCGCTTTTGAATCCCTGGTAAAGCTATTGGCCTTTTTGTCGGTGGGAATATTCGTGACCTTTGGGGTTTTCGAGGGCCCCGGAGATCTGTTTGCGCGCGCTGCGGCTGATCCCGAGTTGGCCCGCTTGATGAGCCTGGAAGGTGCTCCTGGTGGCGCCACCAGCTGGTTTTTGCTCACGTTTTTGTCGATGTTTGCCATCCTGTTCCTGCCCCGCCAGTTCCAGGTGGCGGTGATCGAGAACGTCAACGAAGAACATATCCGCAAAGCTGTTTGGTTGTTTCCGTTGTATCTGTTCGTTATCAACTTATTCGTGCTGCCAATCGCGTTTGGTGGTCTGCTGCACTTTCCGAACGGCGAAGTCGATCCCGATACGTTCGTGTTAACGATACCGATGGCCGAGCATCAAGAGGCGCTGGCGCTATTCGTAATTCTAGGCGGATTGTCGGCGGCGACCGGCATGGTTATCGTCGCATTATCGACCATGGTGTGCAACGACGTGGTGATGCCGGTGTTGTTGCGTCTAAAGGCCCTGGGCCTCACGCAGCGGAGAGATCTGGGTGGCCTGTTGCTTGGAATTCGCCGCAGCGCGATTGTCGGGATTCTATTGCTCGGGTTCGTGTACTTTCGCCTCATCGGCGAGTCCTATGCCTTGGTCACCATCGGGCTGGTGTCGTTTGTGGCAGCGGCACAGTTCGCGCCGCCGATCCTGTTCGGGATCTACTGGCAGGGAGCGAGCCGCGCCGGCGCGCTTGTCGGCCTGACTGCCGGTTTCTGTGTATGGATCTACACGCTCATGTTGCCCGCCTTTGCCAAGTCCGGCTGGCTGTCCACGGTGTTTATCGAACACGGTCTATTCGGGCTGGAAATTTTAAAACCGTACCAACTGTTTGGACTGGAAGGCCTAGATACGATTTCCCACGCGGTGTTTTGGAGCCTGTTGTTTAACGCCGGTGGTTTGGTCGGGGTATCGTTGTTCTCGCGCCAGAGCCCCATAGAGAGGATGCAGGCGGCGTTCTTCGTCGATGTCTTTCGCCAGGCAATTCCCAGAGGCGAGACGTATTTTTGGCGTGGCGCGGCTACAGTGTCCGAGCTTTTCGACTTGTGCGCCAGGTTCCTCGGCCTATCCAGGGCAACCGAAATTTTTACCGGGTACGCGCGCGAGCAGGGGGTCAAGCTGGAAGACGAACTTCAAGCTGGTCCCCGGCTGGTAAATCTAGTGGAGCGCCACTTGGCGGGGGTTATTGGTTCAGCCTCCGCGCGGGTCATGGTGTCGTCGACGGTGAAGGGCGAAGCGCTGAGTTTAGACGATGTCATGCAAATCTTGGACGAGACTTCACAAATGGTTGAATACAGTCACCAACTGGAGCAGAAGTCGGTTGAGTTAGAGGCGGCCACAAAAGAGTTACGCGCCGCCAACGAACGTCTGCACGAGTTGGATCGCTTGAAGGATGAGTTCGTGTTCACAATCAGTCACGAGCTTCGTACCCCACTGACATCAATCCGGGCGTTCTCGGAAATACTTCATGATAATCCGAACCTGGACGTCAAGAAACGAGAAGAGTTTTTGGCGACTATGGTGAAGGAGACCGAGCGCTTGACGCGACTGGTCAACGAGTTATTAGACCTAGCGCGGATCGAAGCGGGCCGCATGGACTGGCGTATGGAGCAGCTGGACTTGCGCGAGTTGGTTCGAGACGCGGGGGCCGCTGTCGGACAATTATTCGAGGAGCGGAGAATTGCCCTGACCCAGGACTTCCCTAACCGGCCAATGATACTGGAGGGTGATCACGATCGGCTGATGCGGGTGTTGATCAACCTATTGTCCAACGCCAACAAGTTTTGCCGGCCAAATACCGGACGTGTCGTGGTGCGGTTATCTGAGATGGCGCAACAGGGTTATCGATGCGAGGTCATCGACAATGGTCCTGGTATTCCAAGCGAACAATTGGAGCGGGTGTTTGAGCGCTTCCACCAAGTCAGCGATCCAGACAAAGGCAGACCCAAGGGTTCCGGCCTCGGGCTCACTATTTGCCAACGCATCATCGAACACCATGGGGGACGAATTTGGGCGAGCAGCGTCATCGGAGAGGGAACCACAATGGCGTTCGAGCTTCCACGCGTGGCGGTCACGCTTAGCAACCAGACACAGCCTGAACAGGTCAGATAGGGAACTTATAGCTCGGCGGCACAAGCTCCCAATCGAGCGCTACGACCACTCTAACGGCGCCTCGTCCATCAACGCAGCCTGCTCGCGCAGCGAGAGGATATGATCCTCCCAGCACCGCTGGGTATTGAACCATGGGAATGCTCGCGGAAATGCCGGATCGTTCCAACGCTTCGCCAGCCACGCGTGATAGTGCAGGAGGCGCAGTGTGCGCAGCGCCTCGACCAAATGCAGCTGACGTGCGTCAAAGTCGTTGAATTGGGTATAACCGTCCAACAACTCATCTAAACGCGCAGTTTGGTAAGCACGATCGCCGGACAAGAACATCCACAGGTCTTGGATCGCGGGACCGGTTCTGGCGTCATCCAGGTCAACGATGTGAGGCCCTTTTTCGCCCCACAATATGTTCCCGCTATGGCAGTCGCCATGTAAGCGCAGACTACCGACGTCCCCAGCACGGTCGAAACAATAACCAACGCGTTGTAAGACATCCTCGGCAATAGACCGATAGGGTGTTTCGAGCTCCGGCGGAAGGAATCCTTTCTCCAGCAGGTAACGGTAGGCGTGGGTACCGAAAGATTCGATCGTCAACGTCGGGCGGTGCGCGAACCCGCGCACCGCGCCGACCACGTGAATGCGTCCCAGAAAGCGGCCGAGCTGTTTCAGGTGTGCCGGGTTGTCCAGTTCCGGTGCACGGCCGCCATGCCGGGGAAACAGCGCAAAGCGGAACAAGCCCTGATAATGCAGCGTCTCGCCCGAATCCAACCGCCACGGCGGGACCACTGGGATTTCCGCCGCCGCCAACTCCCAGGCGAAGTCATGTTCTTCGTGGATCGCGGCATCCGTCCAGCGATGGGGGCGATAGAATTTCGCGATCAGTGGCGGGGCGTCTTCCAGCCCCACTTGATACACGCGGTTTTCGTAGCTGTTGAGCGCTAATAATCGTCCGTCACAGTGGAAACCAACGCTCTCTACGGCGTCCAAGATCTGTTCCGGCCGCAAGCCTTGATAGGCGCGGGCCTCGCCGCTTTTATCGATAATTTCGTGTGTGGCCGACTCAGGCATTAACCGACCTTAGCGCAGCCAAAAGAAAATTTGTAGCGATGATTTCTTGCCCCGACACCGCGTGAGCTATGATTGCCCGCCCCAATCAACTCCGAACCAAGCGTTATTTCAAAGATGGCGACGAAACAAGACCTAGAAGCGCGAGAATCAGACTGCACGAGCACCGATGACTTCCTGGCATTGGCCAACGAGGCATTGAGCGAACCGGCAGATAAAGAATACGCCAAGCACCTGTTGCAGCAGGCTGAGATGCAATGCCAGTTTCCAACGCAGTACGTCGATGTGGCGAGGGGTTTTGCCGACGGACTGGGGGACCAAGATTATGCCAAGGACTTGTTGGACCAAGCCCAAGAGGCGTGCTTTGAGGGCAAGGAATTCGCAGCAGTAGGCCATGCCTTCGCAACCCTGATCGGCGATTCCGAAACCGGCAAGGCGCTGCTCGCGCAGGCCGTGGAGGAGGCGAAGGGACTGGATGAGATCATGGAACTGGCACACAAGGCCGAGCAGATTGATGCCGAGTTGGCAAAATCGCTGCTCACCAAGGTGGAAGCCGAATGCAAGGATTTTGAGACGCTGCGAAAACTCGCCGCTCGTATGGCAGGCAGCGACGCGACAGCCGCTAAAGAGATCTACAAGAAAGCGGACCGGTTTTGCGGTGACATGGAAACAACCGTGGAATACGCGCGCGGCGCCAAAGAGATCTTCGCCGATGACAATTGGGCTGGCGAGATCCTGGAAGCGGCGGAGTCTGATTGTCAATTTCCCAATGAATTCGTCGCCCTGGCCCGCGGCTTCAAGGAGATCCTTGGGAGAGACGACAAGGTCGATGATTTGCTCGAACAAGGCGCGGAATTCGCGATGTCCGGACCGGAACACCTAGACCTTGCGCGTGGATATTGGGAGCTGAAAAACGACGCGGCGCGGGCGGCCCAAGCCTATCAACAGGCACTGCCCGAGATCACCGATCGGACGCAGCTGCTGGCATTGGCAAAGACGGTCGGCGCAGAACTAGGCGACCAGGAACTCGCCAAACAGATCTATGCCAAGGTGGAACAGAAAACTACGGTGGCAGGCGACTTTGTGAAACTGGCCCAGGAGATCGCGGAGAATTTGCGCGACCAGGTATACGCCTCCGAGGTATATCAGCGTGCGGAAGAAAAGATGTCCGGTGTCCACGACTTGATCAACCTCGCTGGCGCCGTGCTCGGCAACTTGGATGATCGAGGACGTGCCGTCGATATCTACCAGAAGGCGTTGGAAAAAGCCGATGACTTTACCGGTTTAACTAAGTTATTGGATGCGGTACAGACGAGTGTCGAGGATGATGCGCTGATTCGTGGGGTATTTGACAAACTTGCCAGTACCGCGGATGCGACCAGTGAGTTGCTGGGTTTGCACCTACGAGCGACGGAGCTGTTGCGCGACAAAGAGTTACCGACTCGTATGTTGCAACTCGCGGAAGAATGCGTCACCAGCCTGGACGAAATGCGCAAGGTAGCGGAAGCAGTCACTAGCCACGCCGCCAACGATCAGGAGTGGGTAGCGCGGGTCACCGAAAAACTGCACAAGCGAGAGGCCAACCAGGCAACATATGCACAGATCCAAAAGCAAGAAGAGGAGTGCTCTGCCGCCAAACAGTTGCTTCACCTGGCGGATCAGGTCATCACCGAGCTAGAAGACAAGTTCTACGCCCGTAAGTTGATCAGTAAGGCTGAAGAAATGTTACAGAAGGAGACTTTTGACTTCAGCAAGTATCAAGCGCTGATCACCAGCATCGATAAGAATCTGCAGGACCAGCAATGGGCCGAACAACTGTACCGCGACTGCATCGAGCGCTGCCGCCATTTTGCCTGTGTGCAACAGATCGCGCAATCGGCGGTGAGCACCCTGACAGATAGTGAATTGGCACACCGCCTGGCGCGAGAATTCTATCAGGCCGAACAACAAAAGCTTGGCGATAAATCGTTTGCCGACACTCTGAAGCTAGCGGATGCCATTTTGCGTGATCTTGATGACCACACTTGGGCACAAGACCTATTGGGCAAAGCGGAGCTGTCCGTGGAAGACCATTTCGATCTCGCCTGTGCGGCGCAATTCGCGGCCCGGCTTGACGACAACGCGAGGGCGGAATCGCTCTATCAGCAAGCGGCGGACCATTGCGGTTCCGCGGAGGACCTGTTGCAACTGGCAACACGTATGCAGCGAGACCAGGTCGATGAGCAAACTGTGAAAGACGTCTATCGCTCGGCAGGCGCAACATTGTCAGCGCCGGGCGACCGGCTCAAGTGGGCGGAGGGCATTATCACCCTATTCGCCGACCGTGAATGGGCACGCCAAGCTTACGACGATCTCAAAGATTCTTTCACCGACGAACGCCAGCGGGCGGTCTACAGCGCGAGCCGCCAACACCGGCTCGAGCGGCGATTGTGAACCGCAAGCTAAGTTTTTTTAGTTGACGATCCGCCAAGAGCCATCGGGTTGCCGGCACGCCGTACCATAGGCCTTTTCCCGGTTGCGGCCGACAATGATGTCGGTTTGAAACTCGCGGCAATATTCACCCGATGATCTTTGGTAGGTCTGGGTGGGGGTTATGGTGACTTGACTTCCCTCGTCGGGATTGACCCAGCGGGTGGATTCGCCGACACGGTTGTACTCCAGCACATGTTGCGCATGCAATTCATCGACGCGGTCCAAGGAACGACCGATTTCCTGGCCAACCAGCGCCCCGAGCACTGCACCAACGAAGGTCGCGGCGATCTGCCCGCTGCCGTCACCGATGGTGGAGCCCAGCACACCGCCGGCCACCGCACCGGTGGCCGTGCCCGCCTCTTCTTTGGTCATGGCACAGCCGCCAACGACCATGGTGCCTGCCAACACCACACCAATAAATTGTTTGTACATTGACGTTCTTCCCGTATGGTTGTTCTATAAATAACGATAAACTGTCGCCCCGGGATGACACGCGAGCGCGGTAAAGCGCGCGCGTTGCTTGACAATTACGAACCATCGCTGGGTAGCAGCCGCGATAAACCAAGGGGTCGCCAATTGCCCCGGCCTGCACATCGCCGTTCAATGTAGACATGCAACAAAAGACGGATAACCCGGATATTGCGCCAAGGCGCCCGGTGACTATTCATAGCGCCCGGCTAACAGCTTCGCAGTGTCACTTAGATAAAATGGCAACATACGAGTCTCCAGGTTATCTGAAGAGAATAGTCGCGGGGCTATTCCGGCCCTGGCTCAGTGGCGAACGCCCGGGCTTACGCCTCACGCAACGCATCGCTACGGCTATGCGTTTCGCTCCAGCGCGGCGCTTGTCCCCGCCAGCAGGGGAACCCGACCCTGCGCTTGTCCCCGCACAGCAAGGGAACTCCGCGCAGCACGAGTCCCCTCGTCATCATCCGGAATTCTCGGTGCAATATGCGGGTTAAGCACGCATCGAGAGCGCCGCATCTGGTTGCCCACCGCGGCGTTCCGGCATCAATGCCAGGAAACACCCTCATCGGTTTTGAGGCCGCGCTGCAAGCCGGTGCACGGTATTTGGAGCTGGATATCCAGCTCACCGCTGACGGTGTACCGGTGCTGTATCATGATGACAATACACTGCGCATGTCCGGCATCGCCGGTGGTCTGCTGACGCGCTCGCTCGCAGAGGTCAAGAAGCTGCGCGCGTCGTTCCCGTCGCGTTTTGGGGATCACTTCAAGGACAATCCGATCGCGTCGCTGTTCGAATTTTGCGAATTATTGGCCGTGTGGCCCAAGGTCACCGTCTTTGTAGAGTTGAAACGCGCCAGCCTGAATCATTTCGGGCGCGCAAACATGGTTGATGCGGTGGTAAAGATATTGAGTGCCTTTCGTAACCAGGCGGTGTGCATTTCCTTTGATGCTGCCGCGATAGAATATGCGCAATCGACCCACGGGGCGAGCATCGGTTGGGTACTGCCGGAATGGAGCGCCGAAAACCAGGCTCGGGCCGAGGCGTTGGCGCCCCACTTTTTATTCTGCGACATGGACATCCTTCCCCAAGACGATCACCACATCTGGCGTGGGCCCTGGCAATGGGCAGTCTATGTCGTCGACGACCCGGACCAGGCCCTGGCATTATTCAAGCGTGGTATCGATCTGGTGGAGACCGACCGCATCGTCGATATGCTGCGACATCCGCTGTTGGCGGAGCGCGCACACCATGGATAGCTATGACATCGTGGTTGTGGGTGGCGGGATTCACGGCGCGGGGGTCGCGCAGGCCGCCGCGGCGCACGGCTACACGGTGTTGTTGCTGGAGCAACGCCGTCCGGCGGCGGGTACGTCGAGCCGGTCCAGTAAGCTCATCCATGGTGGCTTGCGTTATCTGGAAAGCGCTGCATTCAGCCTGGTGCGCGAAAGCCTGCGAGAACGGGAGCTGTTGTTGCGGTTAGCGCCGGGCCTGGTGAAACGGCAACGGTTTTTTATTCCCGTTTATCCAGGCACCCGGCGGCGGCCGTGGCTGATTCGCACCGGACTCAGTATGTACGCGTTGTTGGCGGGGCTGGGGCGAGAGGTACGCTTTCAGTCGCTACCCAAGGCACAGTGGGATGATTTGGACGGACTGCGTACCGAAGGGTTGCAGGCGGTGTTCCAGTACTGGGACGCGCAGACCGACGACGTACGTCTGACCCAGGCAGTGATACGATCTGCTGAATCCTTGGGTGCCCGGTGTCTATGGCCGGCGACGTTCGTGCGCGGCGATATCCACAGCGGCGGCTGTCGGGTGGTATACCGTTACCAGGATCGCGACCACCAGTGCACCGCCCATACGGTGGTCAACGCCGCTGGGCCGTGGGCGGTATCCGTCTCGCAACGTTTTGCCCCGCCGGTCCCGGCGCCGGCGGTGGAGAATATCCAGGGCAGCCACCTCGAGTTGCGGGGTGGGATAGAACGTGGCTGCTATTACATGGAGGTCCCGGAGGACAAGCGTGCGGTGTTTCTCATTCCGTGGCACGACGATACCGCGTTGCTGGGCACCACCGAACACCGTTATCAAGGCAACCCGAGCGATGTGGCGCCGTTACCGGAGGAAATCGATTATCTGCTAAAGGTCTACCGGCATTATTTCCCGCAACGTCCTGCTGAGGTGCTGGCGGCTTGGGCAGGGCTGCGGGTGCTGCCGGTGACCCACGGCGCGGCGTTCAAGCGCTCCCGCGAGACGCGGCTGGAAGTCGATGACGTTAGTCACCCGCGGGTACTCTCCATATTAGGCGGTAAGCTGACCGGCTATCGGGCCACCGCGGAGAAGGTGATAAAGCGGTTAAGCAAGACTCTGCCGACCCGAACACCGGTGGCGAATACCCGTGAGTTGCCGTTACGTGCGGATGACTGATTCGTCGCTCACGCTGGCCATCGACTAAAAAGATACGCACTGTTCACGAGCGATGGTGTTCGACCAGCACGGAACAGCAATAGCAAAGGCACAACAGTTGCTGTCGCTGACTCGGCTCAGCCGCCACCGGGTGGAACAGCAAGCGGATTTGACGGACTGCACGGTGGAGCGCTCGCCACAACTGGAGGCCACCGCCAAGGGCATCGCGTGGCTGGCGGCGGGCCGGCCATCGGACTGGGTCGTCCCCGGCACTATAGCTCGGTTCGAGCCGCGCCCTGATACCGGCCGGTGCGAACGCTTCATGGTGTTCCAGGAGGTGTTGCATGCCATGTTGTGACCCGCCACAATCTGGCCGCTGCCGGGTGCCCAGCAGCAGGACGCGGGATGCGATTACCTTCCCGCGAGGATATCGCGGATTTCGGTAAGCAGCTGTTCTTGCTTTGGCGGTTCGGCGGGAGCCTCTTCCTTTTCTTCTTCTTGTTTTTGCATGTTGTTGATGGCCTTGATGACCAAAAACACGGCAAAGGCAACAATCAAAAAACTAATTACGGTGTTAAAAAACGCACCATAGTTCAATGTCACCGCGCCAGCTTCCTTGGCTACCTCGAGGGTCGCATAGGGGGCGGCGATGGCACCCTCCTTAATCACCGCGAACAGGTTGGAAAAGTCGACATTACCAAGTAACAGACCGATCGGCGGCATCAGCACATCTGCGACAAACGATTTGACGATGGTGCCAAATGCGGCGCCAATAACGATGCCAACCGCCATATCCACCACATTACCGCGCATCGCGAACTCTTTGAACTCTTTGAACATAACTGTCCCTTTAATTGAATTTGAAAACCGCACAATTTTAGTAAACGGTTATTTAAACGGCCACAAGAATATGTAAACGAGCGTAAAATTATTGCCAACACAAACCGGACGTTTAGTCACATCGGCAACGCCGATACAGTTGTGATTGAGTCGTGTTACCATCGCTAGCCTCACAACGCTGTAGGCTCGGTAATGATTGTCGAACAGATTTGGACCAAAAACGCGTGGCGCAACTTTAATTATCTTATTGTGTGCCCGCAGACCGGGGAGGCGTTGGCGGTTGACCCGCTGGATCACCAGAGATGTTTGGGGGCTGCCAAAGAACACGGTTGGGAGATAACCCAGGTCCTGAACACGCACGAACACGGGGACCACACCGGCGGTAATGCAAAGGTCATTGCGGCCACCGGGGCGAAGTTATTGGCGCACCACGAGGCCGGCGACAAAATCCCCGGGGTCGATGTGGGGTTGCGTGCCGGAGACGTGGTGAAAGTCGGAAACAGTGTTGAGCTGGAGGCTCTGGACACTCCTGGCCACACAATGAGTCACGTGTGTGTTCTCGCGCACGCGGATGTCCCAGGTTTGTTTTGCGGCGACACCTTGTTCAACGCCGGTGCCGGTAATTGCCACAACGGTGGTCATCCCGAAGAGCTATACATGACCTTTGCCCGGCAGCTGGCCAATCTGCCGGACACCACCAACATCTATCCTGGACACGACTATATCGTCAACAATCTCAACTTCACCCTTGACCGGGAGCCGGACAACCAGGCAGCACGAAGCCTGCTTGAAGCGGTCAAGCAACAAGACCCTGATCGCGCGCTGGTCACCAATCTAGCCCTGGAAAAAGAGGTAAATACGTTTTTCCGATTACACAGCCCCACGGTCATAGCGAAATTGCGCCAGGTTTTCGCGGATCTGCCCGATGAACCGGACGAGAAGACGATATTTTTGAAACTGCGCGAGTTGCGCAACCAATGGTGATCGGGGTCGACTAATGACTGCAGGCTGCGGCGCGATAGATTCCGTCACCGCCTATCAGTCTTGTGGGTAGGCGATAATCTCCACGAAGTGACCGCCATAGGCCCCGGGATTTTGAATCCCACAATCGAACGCATTTTGCACCCAAAGTTTGACCTTGAATTTGGCCTCAACGTGGTAACTGCCAAGGTCGATATCAGCCCGTTTCAAGTATCGTTCGCCGGGATTGTGGACGATGTTTTGAGGCGTGCATCCGTTGCAGCTTCCGTGCTGGGGAATCTTCCCACCGATCACTTTTTCGCCGTCAATGAACATCGCATAGGGCGAGGCGCCGGCGCATTTATGGACGACATCTTTCCACATAAAGCGGTAGGTGCCGGCCGCCGGGAATTCCCAGGTGTAGGAACCGTCGCAGATGTTATGTCCGCACCACACCACCCAACGGTCCCATTTCTTCTGTACGGCGCCCTCCCGCTCGGCTTTTTCCGCTTCCAACACCACCGGCCCCTTTGCGGCGCCGGCACTTTCCGCCGACGTGGTTTCCGTTTGGCCACAGCTCACCAACCCCAGCAGCACTGCCGGGACGAGTACGATGCGGTTAGCTAAGCCGTATCGTCGGTGTGGGAAAAGTATCAGTTGATGGACAAATCGGGTGCCTGATGTTCCACTGACCCTAACATGTGCCACGCCTGGTTGCCATCGCAAATAAACTTGACCACATTGCGTTACACTGCCGTCGCAAGTGTTCCCTTTTCAACCTCACCGATGTTATCAACGGAGCCGATCCAGCGTGACCGCCGCCCCTATATCGCCGCGAAGTTGGGGCGTGCGGGCTAAGCATTGTCCCGGTTTGTGGCATCGGTTCGATTGTCGGTGTTGGCGTAATTCAATTTCAGTTGTGAATCAGCGCCGGGTGAAAACCGGTATGGCGGTGATCGCCCTGGCGCTGGTCATCGGATGTCATCACGACGTGAGAACGGGAGCCGAGACCGCCAATCTGTGGCCGAACAAGATGTCCGAAAAGTGCTTTGATCTCGCGGTGGGTGAGAAGCTCGCTTATCGATTCAACGCCACTGAATCAGTCCTTTTCAATATTCATTATCATCTCAAAAAAGAGGTGATTCACGAGGTCTCCGAGCATCTTATCGCGCGCCGCGACGGGACGTTCGAACCCGGCATCAGCGGGCGGTATTGTCTGATGTGGACCAATCCGAGCACACACACGGCCAAGATTGAATATGACTATACGATCCGATGATGCAGGTTGCGGCCTTGGTTCTGTAATTCGCGGTCACTGTGAGTGACCGCGGTGAACACGCCTTCAGCGTCGCCCGCTGCGCCGTCCGGCGATCACCAGCCCGGCGGTCAGGGCGATAAACAACCATGCCCCCACGCCCCAGGTAACGGCGCTAATGGGCATGCCGAGTGCGCCATAGGCGAGAGCAAAGATGGTCCACACCACGGCTACTGCGGCAATCAGAACGACGTCAAGATTTTTCGCCTCTTTCAACTCCGCGGCCGCGGCCGGCACGTCATCGACGGCCCGCTCGTGTGCCAGCGACATGGCGATGGCAAGGATCAAGAATATGCATGCACCAGCGCCCCATGTCGCAGCACTCTCCAGCATGCCGAGTGACCAATAGGTCAATGCAAAGACCCCCCAGACCAAAGAAACGGCCCCGATCAGTTTGGTATCAAGACTCTTCACCGCGCCGGTGTCCGCGCGGCAATAATCGGCTCAGTGATGTGCATGGCCACCGCCGGTTGCTGACAATGGGAGACTCTGCATGACTTCGAACCCCAACACGGTAAACACCGCCATCGCGCCTAGCACCACGAGCACCGACAGCGGGCCCACCCAAGCTGGGTGTCGCCCAATGGGTTCGGCCCCCAAGGACACCACCGGCAGCGCAACGGCTTGTTGACCGGCCTTGCCCGCGCGCCGCAACAACATGCGCGCCAGTGCGTAAACATAAACGCCAAGACCCGCGCTCATGAAGATGGCACCGATGCCGACGAGGACCATCAGCGGTTCCCACCCGATCGGGGCCTCGCCGCCGTAGCCGACGTCGAAAACACGACGCGGCACGCCGATATAGCCCGCGGTCACGCCGGCGGCACCGAACACAAGCAGGCCAAATGTAATCACATAGGGCAACTTATTCAGCAACCGCGGGCGCCATACCGGATTTGCGGTGATGCCTGGAACCACGTACAAAAGCGCCGCGATGAATGTCAGCGTCACCGTGCCCAGCGTCAGAAAGTGGAAATAACCGGGGACGAAGAACGTGTCGCTCAGCAACGGCGCGAGGCGCTCCTGAATCAACACGAATGACAATGCCCCGCCGATCGCCAAGTTGATCGCCGCCAGGCCGATCGCGGTCATCGCCGGATTACTCCATGGCAGCATGCGCATCCAGCCGAACAGCCCTTTACCGCCTTGGGCCCGCGCATAGGATTCCAGTGAACTGACAATGATCAGATACACGAGCACCGTTGGGACGGCTATGAACAGAGACAACAGCGAACCGATCACCCTGACCGTCTCGGAGAGACTGGGGTCGAGGAACATATGGTAGAGGAAAGTCGGCGGCACGAGAATGAGATAACTGGCAAACACTTTTTTTGAGAATGGCGATCCAAAGATCGAGCGCACTCCGGTCATCGTCTCAACCAGCACATACCAGATGATGACCGTGGCCATGAGCGGCAGATAGTGCATGTTGTGAAACAGTACGTGCCACTTCATAGCATAATCGCTGATCGCAGGACCGAGTCCGAATGCCCACAGCATCGGCGGCAGGAACACATTGAAACCAGCCATGGCGCTGACGATGAGCAGACCCGCCCATGCCACGGCGGCGAAGCTGATCGCAGACCACGGTTCAACGCTGCCCTCGAACTTCGGCATCAGGGTAGTCAAAATGCCGACGGTCCCGACCAAAAACAGACCCACGCTCATCACCACGTAGCCCAAATAGAACAGCCCGGGGATCATCGTGTTGCCGGTCACCAGCTTGGGATGGCCGTCGTACAGCAGCGGTACGTCCATCGTCAGGGTCATTTCACTCAGGGCAAAACCGGCGATCATCAGCCCCAGCGCCAGCCACGCGAGTGGCCGTCCCACCAGCCTGCCTGTGCCGTTGGCGTAGACGCTGGCGATCATCAGCACCAGCCCGGCCTGGATGAAGTACAGCCAGTAAAAGAAGATCGAAACGCCGTGGAGGCTCAGAATCTTGTACCCCAGCCAGGGCGGCAACGACACGAATCCCGCGCGGCGAAATCCGGTCAACGCGCCGCACACCAGGCCGAGCGCCAAGCCCAACATCGCCATGACCACAAACGCCTTGAGCAGCCGTTTATCGCCTGGTGGAAGACGTTGCAGGCCGTTCAGCAGTGCCTCGTTCGTCATCGCGCACGATTCTCGTAGCTATTCGACAATGATCCTGCCCTTCATGAGATCGTGACCGACACCGCAATAGACCGTGCAGTATATCGGGTACTCACCGGGTTCCTTGAACACCAGGACCTTTTCAACGGCATGCCCGGCGCGGACGCGTATCATATATGCGGCGCCCTTGAACTTGATGGATGCGCCGTGGTCGGTATCCATGGCCATGATGCGGAATCGGTACGGGATGTTTGTTCCCAGACGCAATACCGCCGGCCAATAGCTGTATTGCCTGGCCATCAGGTAGACCTCCACGGGTTCGCTGATGTAGGCGGCGCCGGAACGATCCGCGATGGCCGGTTTGACACTGCCGTCGGGCAGCGAATTGGCGTCGACGAACGCCCGGGCACGACGCCGAAATTCTTCCACCGGGATGTGGGAACCCATGTCCTGCGCCGACTCCATTCCTGTCGCGGGTGTCTGCATGGCTCGCTTTGCGGTACCAAGACTGATCGGCACCGCACCGTAGCTGGCCCATAACCCATACAGGCTGACAACCGCAAAACCACACAGCACGATGAAACCGCGCCGCGTGGTCGGGTGTGGTCTTTTGATCTCGCTGTTATCGCGCATCGTGAGTTCTTGTGAAGTCACTGTTAGCAGGCGTGGTTGAAAAGCGCCGATATACGGATTCTAACGCAAACGATTTTTTGAACGTGCCCGGATCGTCCATGATATGGTAACGGATGCGTAGTCATTGTCCACTATGTGTGGGTTAGGTACACAAGTCAAAACTGCTCGAAAAATCGTGATTACGAAGCGCACCGTTGGCTTCGCACTGTTGCTGGTGCTCATAGGTTGTGACCGCGACCCGGCAACCTTTGCCTTGTTTCCCGCCGCAAAGGAAATGGAGTCACCCGCCGGGACAGACACTACCGTTCCCTATCTTTTTAACGGCGGTGGAAATCTGGTGTTGAGCTGGATACAAAAAGGCAAGCAGCAAGACACATTATTTTATTCGCGCTTGGAACAAGGGCGCTGGGCGGCGCCAAGAAAGGCAGCCACCGGACCCCATTGGTTTGTGAACTGGGCCGACGTTCCGGCTGTGGCCACCGACGCCGAGGGAAATATCCTTGCCAGCTTCCTGGTCAAAAGTGGTAGCAGGACCTATGGCTATAACCTGAATCTGTTGGTGTCCAGCGACCATGGTCGGAGTTGGACGCGCCCCTTTGTTCCCCACGATGACCGCACCCAAACCGAACATGGATTTGTCAGTTTATTGCCCATCGGGCAAGGGCAGTTTTTTATTGCCTGGCTGGATGGCAGGAACAATACCTGGGGCTCCAGGCGGTCGGGCGGATCGATGGGACTGCGCGGGGCGTTCGTCGACAATCGTGGCACT
>CAMYNX010000011.1:0-32961 GCA_947259875.1 uncultured Gammaproteobacteria bacterium
GATTTTATATACCAAGGGGAGCGCCGAGTTGGAGTTCTGGGCCACGTAAGCGACCGAGAAATCGTCGACGACGAACGCATATGTCAAACAGGCGTAGGCGATGACCACCATCAACAGTTGTGCCCGGGCGGCGGGACGGGCAACCGCAATCCAGTTCCGATTGCCGACGATAGTGCCCGCCAACGGAAAAACGGTCTGCACCAGGGTCACGCACAGCGCAAGGATGAGCGCGTATTGTCCGATTTCAGGGATCATTTGGGATGTCCTTTAAACTTGTCGCGCATATTTTTTGCAGTTTCCAGGGCCTCGGACACTTCCGGCGGCATATAGTTCTCGTCATGTTTGGCCAGCACCTCCGAGGCTTCGAACACGCCGCTTTCTGTCAATTGGCCGTTGGCGACGATGCCTTGTCCTTCCCGGAAAAGATCTGGCAGGATGCCGCTGTACACCACGGTAACGCTATTCGCGGTGTCGGTGAGGTCGAATTGCACCTTCACGCCTTCGCGTTGGACTGTGCCCTCGACTACTAATCCACCAACGCGGAACTTGCGCTGTTGGGGTAGTTCACCGCTTGTGATCTGCGTGGGGGTGACAAAATAAAGCAGGTTCTTTTGGAATGCCAACAATGTCAATGTTGCCGCAATACCAATACCAACGGTCAATATAACGACGACCAGCAGCCGCTGTCTTTGTGTGGGACTCATGGAGTTTTCCTCGATTTCATGCGGCGCAAATCGCGCAATAGCCGTTGCCTGCGCACTATGGGCACGACGACGTTGATCAACAATATTGCGAAGGCTATGCCGTAGGAGGTCCAGACATAAAAGGCATAGCCCCCCATATGAAAAAATTCGCTCACGATGATAACTGCTCCAGGTAATCGTTGACCCAATTACTGCGCTGTTCCTGGTCGAGCACCTCCCAGCGCGCACGCATGAGTAATACCACTACATAGAACACCGTGAATGCTACTGACATGATCAACAATGGCGCGAGCATACTGAAATGAATAGACGGTGCATCGAACTTGGTAACAGTCGGACCCTGATGCAGGGTGTTCCACCACATTACCGAGTAATGAATAATGGGCACATTAATTACGCCTACGATCGCCAGGATACCAGCCGCCCGTTGCGCAGTGCGCCGCTCCTCAAAAGCGGCATACAACGCCATCACGCCCAGATATAAGAACAGGAGTATCAATTCCGAGGTCAACCGCGCATCCCACACCCACCAAGCACCCCACATCGGTTTGCCCCACAGCGAACCGGTGACCAGGGCGAGGAACGTAAACGAGGCGCCTATCGGGGCCGAACTTATCGCGATCACATGGGCGAGCTTGATTCTCCAGATAAGTCCAATCGCGGCGGCGCCGGCCATCACCATGTACACGAACAACGACATCCATGCGCTCGGTACATGGATAAACATGATGCGATAACTCTCTCCCTGCTGATAATCCGGCGGTGCCACGAATAAACCCAGATAAAGCCCGATCAGTAATAACAGCAAAGTGGTGGCAGCGAGCCACGGAATCATGCTGCCCGCAATGCGGAAGAACTCTCTTGGCGATGCAAAACGATGAAAGAAACGAAACAAACGCATAACTATTCCATAACGCCAACAAGATTCCGCCGCGCCTCAGACCCACCGTAAGTGCCACACCGATTGAACCAATAAGACTAAGTGTAGGAGTACCCAGCAATAAGGTCCAGACCAATATACCCAGATTCTGAGGGGGAAATGCCAGGGAAATCGCCAAGGCCGGCGATATCAGGGTCAGCAGCAATCCGGTGGTACACCAGTGGGCCGCTACCTTGCCAAGGACAATAACGAAAAGGGGATGGTCGCTCAATACGAGCTGTTCCAAGGATCCATCTTCGTAGTCCGAGCGAAAGATACTCTCTAACGAGAGCATGGTGGCCAACAGTGCTGAAATCCACAGCACCGCGGGCGCTATCTGAAGAAGTGTGCGGCTGTCTGTCGATAGACCCAGGGGAAATAAACTCACGACAATGACAAAGAACGCCAAAGGGTTGATAAGTTCGGAACGGTGTCTCAAGGCAAGCTTGATATCTCTCCGGAATATTGTGGTAAACGCGGTCATTGCGCTGTTGTGAACACCTTCCATAATTAAATTACTGTAATGAAATGGTCACACACCGCTCGCGCAATTGTGGGCGTGACAGTGCCTGATGACTAGTCAGCACGACGATACCGTCCCCTTGAATATGGCTAATAAGTTGCGCTTCAATGATGTCACGGCCATCGACATCGATGGCCGTGAAAGGCTCATCTAATATCCAAAGAATGGCGCGTTTAACCAATAGCCGTCCCAACGCCAGCCGGCGGCGCTGACCGGCAGATAAATGACCGACCAACAAATCTTGGTAGTCCCACAATCCGAGCAGTCGTAAGCTGTCGTTAATAACTTTTATATCGTGGCATCCAGACATGCGTGCGTTGACCTGTAAATTCTCGAGGGCGGTGAGTTCTGCCTTCAGCCCATCACGGTGGCCGATATAAGTGCATTCCCGCCGGTGGGTCGACGCGGAACTGCGGATGTCGTGTCCGTGCCAACGGACCATGCCTTCCAGCGGCGTGAGCAGACCGCACAAGATGCGCAGCAGTGTGGTTTTGCCGCTGCCGTTGGGCCCGGTGATATGCAGCAGTTGCCCCCGCGACAGGTTGAACGAGAGACTACTGAATAGGACGCGGTCGCCGCGGGCTCCCTGGACCGCGTCCACTAGCAAAGCGGGTGGGTCTATGGCTATTTGCTGCGGTTCGTCGGTCGTGTGATCGTGGGTATTCAAGAGAGTCAATGGGCCGCATACGGATAAAGGGCGTGGAACTTAGCATGTCCCCGCTTCCGAGTCATCGAACGGATTTGACCTAGGTAAAGTTCTGTTAACAACCCGCTGATTACCTGGTCCTGAATGCGGTTGGTGTCGGGCCGCCAGCGTCTAGCCATATACTGGATTTATTGAAGTATAAAGCACAAATCTTGCGGCCCACGGCAGAACACCGCGGGGTTTCGCGGTGCGGGGTGTTGCCGACGGCATGCCAACCGGCTGCGGGCGCCAAAAAATGCGCGTCGGAACTCCGTTCCCCGGCGGACGGGGCGGCCCCGGAGCGATCCGGATGATTTCGCCCGTCTTTGCACCAAGGCACCCTGTCCCTATCGCCCAAGCACCGAGCCCGGTCCAGCCTTGTTCCGGTGTCCGGCGCCAAGGGGCTAACACCGAACTATGCACCCGCTCGCGGCAAGGCCGCGGGTTGCTCCTATTGCACCGCCGTGTCGCTGCCAGAAGCCGCGGAGCACGTCAAAAGAAGCGTCCATTGATATGGATCAATCCCTCGGATCGGAGTTTTTGTCATGATTTTTTAGAATTGCATGACGGTACGCTGACCAGTGGCACGGGTTACGATCGTGAATCCCTACGAGGAAGCATTGAATCGGTTTGATCAACTGATCCAGACCGCGAAGAAGACCGAATTAGGGGTGCCGCTCAGCATGACCTTGGCCACCGTGGACGAGCAAAGGAGGCCGTCGGTTCGTCTGGTGGCGGTGAAGAATTACGATCGTCGCGGATTCGTGTTCTTCACTCATCAACGCAGCCGCAAGGGTATGCAAATTGCTGGTAACCCCCATGTGGCGTTGTGTTTTTATTGCCAACCGTTAATGGAGCAGGTCACCATCGAGGGGGTGGTGGAGTTGGTCAAGGATGATGAAGCAGATGCATACTGGGCCACTCGCGCTCGAGATGGGCAATTCGCGGCTTGGGCCTCTAATCAGTCCGAGCCCCTCGAATCCCGTGCAATGCTGCAAAATCGGCTGGCAGAATTTCAAAAACAATACGCAGATCAACGTGTGCCCCGTCCGTCTACTTGGGTGGGTTACCGTGTGGTTCCAAATCGCATCGAGTTTTGGCGTGCCGGATGGCGGCATCTACACGAGCGAGTTTGTTACCACAAAATCGACAGCGATTGGGAGGTAACGCTATTGAATCCCTAAAACGATGTCGATGAAACTGAAGTTGGGAATCGGGCGGAGAACTTGGCTGAATCCGAACGTTTGTTGGTTGAACAAGAAGCAAAATTAAGCGGATGCAATAAAAAGATGTACACCTCAATTGGCCTTGCTACGACTATGTCTCAAGACCGGAAATATTTTCTTTTAACACAAGTTGCTGCAGTCTGATCAGAGAAGCAAGGAGGACGCAAATGGCTATCAAAGATATCTTGTTGCAAGTTGATAACAGAAAGTCCTTTGATGCGCGAATGAAATATGCGGCGAATTTGGCGCGTGACCATGGGGCTCATATTATCGGACTCTATTTAATGTCGAATTGGACTGTACCGGCTTATGTCGAGGGACAGATTCCGGTCGATGTGTTGGAGCAGCAAGCGAAACGAGCGGGGTTAGCTGCGATGGAGGCTGAGCAGCTGTTCGAGTCCCACGTCAAACAACAAGGGTTGCTTGCCGAGTGGCGCGTGGCGGAGGGAAACCCCCTCGATCAACTGGTGTTGAGCGCACGTTACGTCGATCTGGTGATCGTGGGCCAGCCGGAAAAGGACGTGCCGGAGATACTGGAACTTACCTATGCCGATAGTGTGGCTTTGGAGTCGGGACGCCCGGTGTTGGTGGTGCCGTTCATTGGGGTAGGGCAACTCAACATAGACCGCGTGCTCATCGCCTGGAACGGAAGCCGCGAATCGGTTCGTGCTGTCAATGATGCGTTGCCTTTGTTGAAGCGTGCGAAGGACGTGTTCGTGGTGGCGGTGAATCTGCCCAAAGAGCTGCAAGATAGCGATGTACCCGGCGCGGATATCAGCCTGCACTTGTCCCGACACGGTGTAAACGTTCAATCAGAATCGATTAACGGCGCTGATATTTCCGTGGGAGATGTGCTGTTGTCGCGCTGCGCCGATAAGTCCGTGGATCTGATCGTAATGGGTGCATACGGGCACTCACGATTTCGCGAGTTGGTACTTGGTGGTACGACCCGCCACTTGCTCGATCATATGACGGTACCAGTGCTGTTCTCACACTGAAACCGGGGACAGCACACTTTTCTAAGCGCATTTGTTTCGAGGAAAGCAGGTTGGAAGCGTTAATTTTCTGATGACCCGATTGGCGGCGGTCGATAGCTAATGCGAACTTACTTCGTTGGAGAAACGATTTCGATTAGCAAATGATCCGTCTAAGCCGCTAACAGCGATCGCAGCGCGGACGGTCCATTTGTCACCATTTGGAAAAGCACGATATGGACCGCCACCAAACAATATCGTGACCACGCCGGAATCTCCAATCAACGCGTAATTCAACCTCTGACGCGGACGAATCGGCCGGGGTCGGTGTGCAAAGCGGGTTTCTCACCAAGACACACGCCTGCTGTCGGTATTTCTTACAGCTGACTATACGCCGGTAACGTACTGCACTAACGCTAATTTATGGCGCTGACTTCGGAAATCACGGCCGTAAATTGCGGACCGGTGTGTCAGAAGGTAAACAAGGACCGGCTTGATCGGTTCGTGTCGGTTGGTGACAGTACTGTGGTTTAAACAGCCGGAGTCAACCGTCGTAACTTGATGAAATATTAATGATAACTGGCTAAAGCAATGACGGAAATTTGTGTCGATCCGCTGGCAACCTTGGGGCGATCCCGTGAGTGAGCACGATCTGCGGTGTTTCGTCTTGCTTAGATCCACACGATTCCCTGCCCAAAACAGTGAGCCTAAACCAAAATATCCCACCTTCTGGTTAATATATTATTTCAATTTAATCAGTTGGCTTGGTCCAACTTGTTCATTCCCTTCACCCCCTTCATTTCCATCTCATCCCCCGTTGTCGGAATAGTTTACGATAGCCGTCAGCGATAGGCTGGGCAGACTGGCCGTATCCGCCGCGACTTCGGTATAAAACGTCAATCTATCAACCAGTTATGATGCCTTCGCGTCGTATTGGCATGATATGTGCTTTATAAATTGTGATTTTGTTACCAAACTCGTGGAGTATTTCAGGATTCAATGCCGCTACGTGGCTGAAGGCGCTAGTACGGTAAGCATAATATTGGGGCAATGATGAAGATTGTACGTTGCGGAAGAATACTGTTTGGAATTGTTGCACTCGTAGGCGCGATGCCGGCATTTGCCGGTTTGATACAAGTGACTTTGCCGGACCCCTCTGTTGATCCGAGGGATAACAAAAACGACTGTTCTGGTTTTTTTAATACTTCCTCAGGTTTTTCGAGCTGCTACGTCTCTACTGCATCCATTTCCGCGGGAACCGGACCGGGAGGAAAAGACGGAATCGACATTGTCGACAGATTTTCGCCGGTAATCATAAAGTTCGACCAAACGGACATCCTGAATCCAGGTCCAGCTGCGCCTTCGGGTTTCGATGACCGGAATTCGGCATTCCCGACCGTTTCCGGCATCGATGAGTTCCAATTCACGATCACCAACAACAGCGATAGCAAGGCGGGCGGGTCTTGGGAATACACACCGGACGACGCGGAGGACCCAGCGATCAAATATTGGGTTGCAAAAGGAGGTGGTGGTTCCGACGTCGGATTTGTCATCCATTGGTGGGTAGAGAACGATCCCATCTCGTGTGCCAGCGGTGGATGGAACGCTGACTGCCTGGGCCTAGCAGTTCCGCAGACGTCGGGCGTCTGGGAAACACCCGTGAAGGATAGCACTACGAACTATGCGCTGTCGCACCTCACTTTCTACGACACCGGGAATGGCGGTGGCACCCCGACACTGATTCCGGAACCCGGGATCCTGGCGTTGTTCGGCATTGGTCTGGTGGCGATCGGTGCCACCGGTATGCGCCGCAGGCGGAGAGCCAAGCGTCAATAATTCGAGCATAGAACTGCAATAATAAAGACTCGAATAACGCCGGCCTCAGGCCGGCGTTTTTCTAGGACCCACTGACGCAACCCGGACACAATAAAGTTTTGCTTGAATTCGGTTCATCGTTCGGTTCATCGGGGTCGGACCAAATCGGGGGGTTCATCGGGGTCGGACCAAATCAGTTGCTTGTTTTTTAATCGTTTTTTGCCCAAATAACGGCGTTTGTGAGGCTTAAACGCCCCATTTCCGCGGTGAAATGGGTGCCGTGAGCCGGGGGCGGTCGATGACAATTTTAGTCTTGCTTGCGGCTCAGAGCATCCTTCCAACATCGCACCTACCCCTGTCAGGATCGATACGGCCACGAGTATCCGGAAAAGCAACCGTCAAACAACCGCACTCTTACAGTACCCGATGGCCCTCAATCAATCAGGAACCCGAGGATACGGGCAACGAGGTCCACACCGCCCGGCGCATGGGACGCGGAGTCTGAGCTCCATGTCTGTCGTTGTCGGTCGATGTCGCTCAACAGCTTAGTGACTTTCTTTTCCCTATCGACGCGCTGTTGTTCCCACTTTTCGGCATTGCTGAGTCCGCCCGCCTTGATCCAGCGCAGGATGGTGTCCAGTTCACCGAGATCGAGCCAGATTCCGTGGTGCTTGCAGGTATCTACCAGAACTCCGCTGCGGCGGCCATAATTCCGCCGGTGCATGAGTGTGTCGCACTGCGGGCATTTACGGTAAAAGCGCCCATGGCGATCCTGCGCCTGGGTGCCTCGTCCCCGGTATTTCTCGTGTTCATGGGTGGTGTCGGAGGCGGCGCTGCCGGTGGCGCGTTCTTCGAGTAGTTCAAACACGGTATTGTCCAGCCACATTCCGCCACAGGCGCCGCACTCCATCACCGACACAATCGTATCGCCCAGCGCACGGCTGAACAGCTGCCGCTCGGCGCCGCAGGCGGGGCAATCGTATTCGGTAGATTCACCGGCCGAGCCCTGGGGTACGATGGGCGTCGCGCAATAATGACAGAACCGTGCGCGGTCGCTGATCCTTGCGGTGCATGCGGGACATATGGTGTGCAGGTCGCGTTCATGGAGGGTGAAGTCAGCTCCGCAAAAACTGCACGCCGGTTCCTGGTTGAGGCGGACTCCTCCACAAGCGGAGCAGCGCACGACTGCGGCGTCGTGACCTCGCCCGGACGGCACCATGACCACTTCGCCGCATTGGCAATGGAACCGGTCTCCGGGGTGCCGCTGGCTGGCGTCGTACTGGCGTTTACAGTGATCGCAGGCGACAAGGAAGCGAAACGGTGTGCTGGAATCGTGTGCTGGATTGTTCATTTGCTGGCTATGAAGTATAGCCAATTCTGACCCGCCAATTTAAGTTGCGGCATTACTGGCGGTTCTTTCAAATCCTATCGGTCACGGGGCGCCGCCAACGTGATGATTTCAAAGACCGTGTCTGCAACGGTATTGACCGCGGTCACCGTTCATGCGGTCGGTGGGCAGGCTGGAAGGGTAAATTCGGTGGGGTGAATCAGGTCATAGCGTCGGCAAGAGTGCTATTTGATTACAAGAGTTTTTTTGCCACGTTCATTATCAGCGGATCCTCAGCGTTCCTCTCGATGCTAAAGCCCATGGTCTCGGCCAGTTGCAGCATGCCTTTATTATCATGCAGCACGACTCCTTCCATCGAACGCATGCCTTTTTGCCTGGCGATGTCGATCAAATAATTCAACAGCTGTGTAGCCAGTCCTTTGCCTTGCCATTCATCGTCCACCACGATGGCGAATTCACAGCTGGTACCGTCGGGATTTTTTATATAGCGGCTGACGCCGATCTCCTGTTCGTGGCCATTGCTTTTCGTCACCGCAATCAAAGCCATCTCGCGGTCGTAGTCGATTTGGGTGAAGCGTGACAGCATTTGGGGCGTCAACTCTTTGAGGGCATACATAAAGCGGAAGTGCTTGGCTTGGGCGGATAATTGATTCACGAATTCCTTCTCGATGATCGCGTCCTCCGGCCGGATCGGCCGGATTAGCACCTCCGAGCCGTCGGTCAACTGCACACAGCGGCGGAGTTCCTGCGGATAAGGGTGGATTGCCATGTGCGCATACTTTTCTCCAAGCGGGGCCCGGGGCTCCACCACCATGCGGGCGTCAACGACTATCGCCCCGGTTTCATCGGCGATCATTGGGTTGATGTCAATTTCTGTGAGCCATGGTAATTCGCACACCATTTCGGATACGCGTAACAGCACCGATTCGATGCTATCCATATTCACCGCCGGCAGGTTGCGAAAATCGGCAAGCAAACGGGCGACGCGCCCGCTGTTTATTAACTCCCGGGCCAGGAAGTGATTGAGGGGGGGTAAGGAAATGGCCTGATCCCCGAGTACCTCTACCATCGTGCCGCCGAGACCAAAACTGATGGCGGGCCCAAACGCCGGATCGTGCACCATGCCGATCATCAGCTCTCTTCCATTGGATGATCGAACCATGGGTTCGATTAACACGCCGGTAATGTCGGCATCCGGGCGTTTAGTGCGAACCGCCTCGACCAAGTCCTGATAAGCGGCCCGCAATTGCCGAGCCCCGGCAATATTCAGACGTACGCCGTTCACGTCTGACTTGTGGGTAATGTCAGGTGAATCGATTTTTAGTGCGACCGGGAATCCAAGTTCCTCCGCAACGGTCAATGCCTCTTCCGGTGACCGTGCGGCAATGCTCTTGGCAATCGGTATACGAAATGCCGCGAGCAATGCCTTGGCCTCGGTACCGCTGAGCAACTGTCGTGATTCTTTGAGGACGTTCTTGATGATCATCGTGGCGCCTTCGATATCCGGTGTGTCTCCATGGATCACCGGTTCCGGCACCTGCAGCAGGAGTTGCTGATTGCGATGGTGGGCGGCAAGAAACGAAAACGCCTCCACCGCAGCCTCCGGCGTGCGAAAGGTTGGAATGCCATGGCGATGGAACCACTCGCGGCTCGAAGCCACATCGTCTTCACCCATCCAACATGTGAGCATCGGCTTTTCGCTGTGCTGATGTACCGCGGTGATCTCCCGCGCCACGGCTTCGGGACTGGTCATCGCTTGTGGCGTGAGGATCACGATGATGGCGTCGGCACGCGGATCTTTGCTGCATAGCTCGACGACGTCTCGATAACGCTCGGGAGTGGCGTCGCCGATGATGTCTATCGGATTGGCGTGAGACCAGGTTGGCGGGAGGATGGTATTCAACGCCGTGAGCGACTCATCCGACAACTCCACCAGTATTAAATCCTTGTCGGTCACATAATCGGCGGCCATGACACCGGGGCCGCCCCCGTTGGTGACAATCAATGCACGATCTCCGTGCGCTCGCAGACCACTGGAGAGAATGGTTGCCGCGGCGAACAGATTACTGAAGTGAAGCACGCGTACGACACCAGCACGCCGCAACGCGGCATCGAACACGTCATCGCCGCCGACCAATGCCGCGGTATGAGAGACTGCGGCCTTGAGTCCCTGTTCATGGCGGCCGGACTTCATGACTACGATGGGTTTGGCCCGTGCCGCCGCGCGCAATGCACTCATAAAGCGCCGCGCATTTCGAATGCCCTCGATATATAGCAAAATGCCTTCGGTCAACGGGTCGACAACCAAAAAATCGAGAATCTCGCCAAAGCTGAGATCAGCACCGATACCGGTAGAAATGACATAGGAAAATCCAACGTTGTTGGATTCGGCCCAATCCAGAACTGCCGTGCACAGGGCGCCAGATTGCGACACCAGGGCGAGTTTCCCGGGCCGTGCATTATTGGCGCTGAATGTGGCGTTGAGGCCGACGTGCGGGCTGATGATGCCCAAACAGTTTGGCCCTAGTATGCGTACGCCGTGGCGATTCGCTATGGTCAAAACCTGCCGCTCTAGATTAGCTCCTGAATCACCGGCTTCGCGAAAACCTGCCGAGAGCACCACCGCCGCCTTGACCCCGTGTTTACCACAATCGTCGACAATCTCAACGACCGTGTGGGCGGGTGTTGCGATCACAGCGAGATCTATGTGCTCATTAATCTGCTCCAACCGAGCGTAGGCCTTGGTGCCCTGTACCTGTTTGTGTTTGGGATTCAGCGCATAGAGCTTGCCGCGGAATCCGCTTTGTTTGAGGTTTTTGAACAACACCGCGCCCACTGAATTCGGAGTATCGCTGGCGCCGAATACGGCAACCGATTTTGGGTTAAACAGCGGTGTCAGGTAATGGTTGTTCATTACTGATGGGGTAACGCGATTTGATGTGTGGTTGTCGGTGCTCAATTAATTCTCGGTTTGATCAAAGGCGATTGACTCCTGTCAATGTTTTTCCGCCTGTTGGCGTGTACAGTTCGGATATTCCCATATGGATGCTGGAGACAACGTCGATGAAAAAATCCAGTTTGTTGCTAGTTGGCATCATCTTGGGCATTGCGGTTGTGACCAGTTGTGCATACGTCCGCAAGGTAACCTATCCACCCCATTTCGTATACCTGGAGGATAGGCAAGTCGTCAGCGCCATGGCTGATCTCAATGTCGACATGTGGCGTATCGATGACATTATCGCAAATTCCGAAACCATCCTGCCCTATCAGCGGGAGGAGATGATTCAACTCCTTGCGCATATGGAAGATGTTGCCGACAGGCTCGGCGCCGGAACCACGACCACTAATCATCTTCTCATTGACAAAAATATCGATCTATTCAAGGACGATGTCCGCAACGCACGCAAGTATGTGCAAGGCGAACCCCCCAACTATTATTTAGCCGGCCGTTTGTCCGGTAGCTGTATGGCCTGTCATCGGCGGCGTTGACCTGCTGGCCGTTTACTTCTGAAACACGTAGCGGCCCGGCGCGTCCTCCAGTGGCGGGCAGCCACGGTCCGGCGCGCCTAATTTAGGCGCCGCAACCCTTCCCGTCGAGTGCTGTTCCAGCCAATTTACCCACGCTGGCCACCATGATCCCTCCTGTGTCGGGGTGCTGACCTGCCACGTGTCGGGGTCGATATACCGGTCGGCTTCCTTGCGTGTGGTGATTTGAAAAGCGCGTCTGGGGTGACCGGGTTCGCTGACGATCCCGGCGTTATGTCCGCCGCTGGTGAGTGTAAAGGTGACATCGGTGTCTGCCAGTAAATGGAGCTTGTAGACCGATCGCCACGGCGCGACATGATCTTTGGTTGTCGCCACCGAGAAAATGGGTGCGCGGATGTCGGTGATCGATATCGGTCTTCCGTCCACCTGGTAGCGGCCGGCAGCGAGATCATTGTTGAGAAACAACCACCGCAGATACTCGGAATGCATGCGATAGGGGAGGCGAGTCGTGTCCGCATTCCATGCCATCAGATCGTTCATCGGTTTGCGCCTACCCATGAGATAATCATGAACGACTCGCGACCAGATCAGATCGTTGGAGCGCAGGAGTTGAAAAGTCCCGGCCATCTGTTTGGCGTCCAGATATCCCTGTTCCCACATGATGTCTTCAAGGAAAGCGATTTGCGCATCATCGATGAACAATGTGAGTTCACCCGCTTCAGTAAAATCGGTCTGGGCTGCTAAATGGGTGATGGTTGCAAGCCGTTCATCGCCATCTCTTGCCATGGCGGCTGCAGCGATAGTCAACAAGGTCCCGCCCAGACAGTAACCTACGCTGTGTACCTGGGTGTCAGGAATCACTTTGGAGATGGCCTCCAGTGCCGCCATCACCCCGCGCCGGCGATAATCCGACATGCCCAAATCGCGATCGTTCTCATTGGGGTTTTTCCAGGAGATCATGAACACGCTAAAACCCTGGTCGACGAGATACTTGACCAGCGAGTTATTGGCTGAGAGGTCCAGAATGTAATACTTCATGATCCATGCGGGCACTATGAGAATGGGCTGTTTGTGTACTTGCTTTGTCGTGGGGCTGTATTGGATCAATTCGATTAGACGGTTGCGGAAAACGACCTTCCCGGGTGTGACAGCAACATTCTCGCCGACCCGGAATCGTTCCGCGCCGATCGGGGGCTTCTCTCCGGTCACCCTCTCCCAGTCCTCGACAAAATTGTTCCAACCGCGAATCAGGTTTTGACCACGCTCCTCGACGGTCGTCTGTGTTACCTCGGGATTGGTCCACAGGTAATTGGAGGGTGAAAAAAAATCCAACCATTGCCGGGCGCCGAACGCAACCGCCTCTTCATGATGCCGAGATACGCCGCTGACTTCGGTGGTCGCGTTGTGCCACCACTGTTGCGTCAACAAAAACGACTGATACAGAATGTTGTACGGCCAATGTTGCCACGCGGGATGCACAAACCTTTTGTCTTGAGGCAACGGCTCTATACACGGTGCGGTATCGCCGCGGGCACACCGCGCGGCGAATAAGCCGAGCCGGGTTGCCTTACGCGCTGCCTTCATCATCAGCTCGCTTTGTTTGCCGGGTGAAGACAGCAGATGCGAAACCCAGTCGAAATACGCCTGCATCAGCGAGACCGGCGATAGCCCGATCGTCAGGCGCGCCAACCAGGCATGAAACAGACGATCATAGATATGGCGGGAGCGGACGAAATCTTGAAACACGGCCTCCGCTTCGGCGGGAACACGGATGCGGTCAGCAGTTTCGGTCACCGGGCGGTCTCGTTGCCCGTTATCGGAAGCGATCGGAACCGGCTCTGTCATGAAGCATTCTCCAGCTGTGCTGCTGTTTGCATAGTCATTATCCGCGCGTTGGTGCGCGGGTCTATGATCAGCGTCAAATTATTGTGCATTGCAACATAATCTGCAAGCGGGGCGAAGGTCACATTGGTTGCTCGTGCGCGGCATCCAGCCGCCGATACTGCGCTTGTCCCCGCCTTGTCCCGGCGCAGCAAGGGAACAGCAGGGGAACTACGCGCAGCACAAGTCCCGTTCGCCATGATTCGCGATCCTTGGCGCCAATATGCGGCTTAGCGGCGGGTACGACCGCGGGTGATGCCCCCAGGCTCGGTAGGGATAATCTCGCTCCCGTTTTGACATCGATCAAGGCGCCGCTACCTGCGGATATTTACTGTGGTGTCAACAGGAGAGCGCGCTATGACAACGTGGTTATTGGTTGCCGACAGTGTACGGGGAAGGGTGTTCCAAGCCGATTCGCCGACCGGACCGATTACTGAGATTATCACTCTGGCTCACCCGGAAGGCCGCCTGCACGAACAGGCGCTGACGAGTGATCTTCCCGGTCGCACCTTCGACCGGGGCGGGCAGGGGCGCCATGTTATGGAAGATCGGATCAGCGCAAAGGAGCAGGACAACATCAGATTCGCGATGCGCATTGCTGATTATCTGGAATCTATGCGTGCGGAACGAAAGTTCGCGCGACTTATCATTGTTGCACCGCCGCATTTTCTCGGGATCTTGTCCGACAAGCTGAGCGATGCCACGCAGAAACTGGTCAGTATGCGGGTCGACAAGAATCTGGCGCAAAGAACGGCCAAGGAGATTCGTAATCATCTGCCCGAGCAACTATGGGGCACGCCGCCCGGTTGAGACCAGGAGTACAGATTTTATAATAGAGAAATTGCCTGCACGGCTGTCGGTACAATATTCCAAGCTCGCCTTCCTGGAGAGCGGACGTCACTGCAACAACGCCGGATCGATGACCATCGGCGATAGTTCATCAACCACTCAATACCAGGGCTGAGAAGGCAAGAATCACGCAGGTGACAAAACCGATAATGGGAATCCAGCGAGGAACCGTCTTCACGCCAGGTTGCGAAGGTATGCGGCGTTTGATGCGCAACAGCGCCAGATTGATCAAGCAAAAAACGACCAGTAGCAGCAAACTGGTCACCGAAGCCAGGGTGAGCAGCGGCATATAAAGGGCCAAACCTATCACCGCGGCAACTGTTATTGCCGTTGCCGCGATGGGCGTTTGCGTAACCGGGTGGACCGCTCCCAGGAATGCCGGCAACCAACCCTTGCGGCTCATACCATAAAGCACGCGAGCGCTCATTATGATTTGCACCAGCGCCCCATTGACAACCGCCAGTAGCCCAATTGCGCTGATAAACAGCGGCGAATGACCGGATGTTGTGGTGACGATGAGTGCCAACGGGGCTCTGCTTGCCGCGAGTACGTCGGGAGAGACCACGGAGATGGCGGTAAATGCGATGGCAAGATACAACACCATGGCGATGAGTAGTGACAAGATCAAAGCCAGAGGGATTGTGCGTTGGGGCCGCTTGACCTCTTCGGCAACATTGACGATATCTTCAAATCCAACGAAGGCGTAAAAGGCGATAAACGCGCCAAGCATTATGCCCGCTGAGGTGTCCGTGCTCCAATGCGACGCGAACCGAGACAACTCGAGTTCTTTCAGATCACCGCGGCCCAACCAGATCACCACCAACAAACCACCGATCTCCAAAATGGTAATCAAACTTGCCAACAGCACGGACTGGTTAATGCCCCACGTCGCAACCGCCCCGAGTAAAAGTACGAGTCCCGCTATCACCACCCACTCAGGCCAAGAGAGGAATACCTCGAAGTAACCGACAAATCCCCGCGTAAGCACGGCGGCGGATACGATGCCCACCATTGCGATGAGCAGACCAACTGCCAAATGTGAGCCAACGAAACCCAAATGCCTCATGGATATAGACCGCTTCGCCGGCGCTCAGTGGCAATCGTGAGGACAGCTCGGCGTAGCTCAGCGCGGTGAATCCGGCGACCGCAGATGCGACTAAAAACGAGATCGGCGCATAGTAGCCGGCGAGACCCGCGACCTCACCGAGCAGCACATAGACTCCAGCGCCGATGATGTTTCCAAGGCCGTAAAACAGCAACAATGGCAGCGACAAGCTGCGTTTCAAGGCTGTGGTGTGTATTTTTTGGGGCGACGACATGACCAAAGTCATAGGCAACATTTGCTACTATTGGTAACCTTAGACATTAACTCTGATTGATCGAAGTCAAGGACGATTGCATGTCGGTACCGAAGAATAACCAGTTCACGATCCGCCCCACTAGCGATGGTGCGGAAGAATATCTAACACCAGGTAAGATCAAACATCATGCTACAACATGTCATGGGCCTGTTGACCCAACCAAAGCAAGAATGGGAAAAGATTCACGATGAAAACGAGTCCGTCGGTGAGTGCTACATGCGCCATGTCCTGCCGTTGGCGGCCTTGTCTCCGGTGGCGGGAATTTTCGGAACTACGCTGATTGGTTGGCAGATCGCCACTAGCGTCCCGGTAACATTGACCGCGGGCAGCGCGATACAGATCGGCATTGTCTATTACCTCGCGATATTGTTTTCGGTGTTCATGATTGGCGTACTGATTCGTTGGATGGGGGAGACCTACGGGGCGGAGCAATCTTTGTCGCGTTGTGTGGCCCTTGCCGCGTACACGGCAACGCCCCTGTTTTTGGTCGGCGTGATGCAGTTTTATCCCGTTTTGTGGGTGAATTTTATCGTCGGATTACCGGCCCTCGCGTATACCGTATATCTGCTCTACACCGGTGTGCCAATTATGATGGAAATTCCCCCGGAACGCGGCTTTCTATTTGCCAGCGCCGTTCTTGCGGTCGGCTTGGTGACCTTGGTTGGCCTGCTGGTGAGTTCCGTGATGATGTGGAGCTTCGGTATTGGGCCCTCCTTTGCGGTGTAAGCGCGCCGGTTTGGATTCTTGGGAGTGTGGAGAGACTGATGAGTACAGAGAATACTTACAACTATCGAGTCGTGCGGCAATTTGCCATTATGACGATCGTATGGGGCATCGTAGGCATGCTGGTCGGTGTGGTGATTGCTGCGCAAATGGCATGGCCGCAACTCAACTTTGACATCCCGTGGTTGACATTCGGGCGGTTACGACCGTTGCATACCAACGCGGTGGTCTTTGCCTTTGGCGGTTCGGCGCTGTTCGCGACCTCCTACTATGTCGTACAGCGCACTTGTCACGCGCGCCTGTTCGCTGACAAATTGGCCGGCTTTACTTTCTGGGGTTGGCAGTCGGTGATTGTGCTGGCGGCGATAACACTCCCGCTGGGCATTACTACCTCCAAGGAGTATGCAGAACTCGAATGGCCGATCGATCTGTTGATCACGGTAGTGTGGGTATCCTACGCAGTAGTTTTTTTTGGCACGCTTGTAAAGCGCAAGATCAACCATATCTACGTGGCCAATTGGTTTTTTGGCGCTTTCATAATCACCATCGCGGTGCTACATGTCGTGAACAGTGCCGCGCTTCCGGTGTCCCTCACCCAGTCGTACTCGGCATTCGCCGGTGTGCAGGACGCGATGGTGCAGTGGTGGTATGGCCATAACGCGGTCGGATTTTTCCTCACCGCGGGATTTTTGGGCATCATGTACTACTTCATACCCAAGCAGGCCGGGCGCCCGGTGTATTCGTACCGTTTATCGGTGGTGCACTTTTGGGCGATCGTATTCACTTACATCTGGGCGGGACCGCATCATCTCCACTATACCGCACTGCCGGATTGGGCACAGTCATTGGGGATGGTGTTCTCGTTGATACTTCTGGCGCCATCCTGGGGCGGCATGATCAACGGCATCATGACGCTGTCCGGCGCGTGGGAAAAACTACGCACCGATCCAATTCTCAAGTTCTTGATCGTCTCGGTGTCGTTCTACGGGATGTCGACATTCGAAGGACCGATGATGTCCATCAAGACCGTGAATGCGCTGTCCCACTATACGGACTGGACCATTGGTCACGTGCATTCCGGCGCCCTGGGTTGGGTCGCTTTTGTCTCTATCGGCGCAATGTATTATCTGATTCCGCGATTGTTTGACCGTGAGTTGTATAGCCTCAAGCTGGCGGAAACCCATTTTTGGATCTCGACTATCGGAATTGTGCTTTATATCACCTCGATGTGGATTTCCGGGGTGATGCAGGGTCTGATGTGGCGGGCGGTGAATCCGGACGGCACGCTGACGTACAGCTTTGTCGAAAGTGTCCAGGCGATGCATCCATACTACATCATCCGCTTTCTTGGCGGGACGTTGTTTCTTATAGGCATGTTGATCATGGCCTACAACTTGTATCGCACCGTGGTCGGGGCCAAGCCGCACGAGGCGGCCATTCCCGCGGTTGCACACTGAGGTAGCTGCCATGGGGTTACAAGAAAGAGTTGAACAAAACGTAGGGCTGTTGATCGTTCTGACTTTGTTGGTGATCAGCGTGGGCGGACTGGTGCAGATCATTCCGTTGTTCTTCCAGCAGTCCACCACGGAACCGGTGGCTGGTTTGAAGCCATACACCGCGCTGCAACTGACTGGGCGCGATATCTATGTTCGTGAAGGCTGTTTTACCTGTCATTCGCAGATGATCAGGCCGTTTCGAGCCGAAACGGAACGCTACGGTCATTACTCGGTGGCCGGCGAGTTCGTCTACGATCGGCCCTTTCAGTGGGGATCCAAACGCACCGGCCCGGACTTGGCCCGGGTGGGCGGCCGTTACAGTGATGACTGGCAGCGTGTTCATCTAATCAATCCGCGGGACGTGGTGCCCGAATCCATCATGCCGGGGTATCCGTGGCTGGCCGACACGCCGGCCGACGCGTCAAACATCGACACAAAGATGCGCGTGCTCAGGACGTTCGGTCACCCTTATAGCGACGAAGAGATCAACAGTGCGGCCAAGGCACTCGAAGGTAAGACCGAATTGGATGCGATGGTTGCCTATCTTCAGGTCTTGGGGACCAGCGTGAAAACTCGCAGGTAGCCCGATGGGATTGTTACACGGCATTTGGACCCTGTTGTTATTGTTGATTTTTGTGGGCATTCTCGCCTGGGTCTGGAGTTCGAAACGCAAGAAACATTTCGAACAGGCGGCTCAAATTCCATTACAGGACGGTGACTCGGCCTCCGTAGGCGAACAAGACGACATGGAGAAAAACGATGGCTGCTGATTTCGTAAGTAATTTTTGGCATTGGTATATCATCATCCCAACGGTAATTGGAATACTTGCGTTGTTTCCGCTGGTGCGCTTGAACAGGGGGAAAAAGACCGCTGACAAACCGGAGACCATGGGCCATGTATGGGACGAGGATCTAGAAGAATACAATAATCCGTTACCGAAGTGGTGGTTGAACATGTTTTACATCACCATCGTGTTTGGTATCGGATACCTTGTCTTGTATCCCGGGCTCGGCAAGTTCGCAGGGGTCCTGGGATGGTCCTCGACAGGGGAGTACCGAGAAGAGGTGGCCGCCGCGGATAAGGAATTCGGCCCGTTGTTCAAGAAATACGCCGCTATTGACATAGAAACTCTGGCCAAGAATCCCGAGGCGGTAAAAACCGGAGAGCGGTTGTTTGCCAACTATTGTTCAACCTGCCACGGCTCGGACGCGCGCGGTGCCCCAGGGTTTCCGAACCTGCGTGATCAAGATTGGTTGTATGGAAACGAACCGGCGCAAATTAAGGTCAGCATCCTAAACGGACGCAACGGGGTGATGCCGGGTTGGCAGGCCGCGCTCGGCGACGATGGCGTCAAGAACGTCACGGAATTTGTCTTCAGTCTGAGCAGGAAAGGGGCCGACCTGGAAGCGGCGCAGGCCGGACGCGAGCACTACAATAAGATGTGTATCGCCTGTCACGGCCCGGAAGCGAAGGGAAACCAGCAGCTGGGCGGCGCCAATCTGGCGGACAACGTGTGGTTGTACGGGGGGTCGCGTAAGGCGGTGATGCGCACCATCGCCGAGGGGCGTCAGGGCAGAATGCCGCCGCATAAGGATTTTCTCGGTGAGGACAAGGTCCATTTACTGACGGCTTACGTTTACAGTTTATCGGCCGGCAAAAATCAGTGAGCCGGGAACACTCGCCCAAACGCCAACGGCTGGTGGCAGTGTCGTGGCCGTCGTTTTTGGTGTCTGGTGTCGCTACTGTTCTCGTTTTTGTGGTCTTCGACCCGCTACCACTGCTTGCCAAAACCGATTTGGCGAAGCCCAGCCGGATAGGGGCCTATAGCATCGGGTTTTTCTGGTTTTGGCTGATTACCGCCGCCAGCAGTTGGTTGACGTGCTATTTCCAAAGCCCCCCGAGCGACTTGAACAGACCGCGGGCGACGCGTGAGTAAGCTTGTATAACGCCTGCGCAACGTACGCAACTGGCCACGTAACAATTATCACCGACAACATCGTACCGCTGAAGTCATCTCCTCAGGTTAATAAACGGATGACAAGCTCAGTCGAAAATATCGAACAGGCGCTTTATGCCAAGCGCGAGAAGGTATTTCCGCGACAAGTGCACGGGTTATTTGCGCGGCTGCGGTTGCTCGGTGTTACCGTTTTGATGGGGATCTACTACGGTCTGCCGTGGGTGAATCTGGGGGACCGTCAAGCGGTGTGGTTCGATCTGCCGGCACGCAAGTTCTATATATTTGGTCTCACATTCTGGCCTCAGGATTTTATCTATCTTGCCTCGTTGTTGATCATCGCTGCGTTGGCATTATTCTTCTTCACGGCCTTGGCCGGACGTCTATGGTGTGGGTATGCCTGTCCGCAAACGGTGTGGACGGAAGTATTTTTATGGATAGAACGCAAGGTCGAAGGGAATCGTGCACGGCAGATGAAGTTAGATAAATCCCCGTGGAATACTCGCAAGCTCCTCATCAGGGGCACGAAGCATTTCATTTGGATCGCTTTGTCGCTGTGGACGGGGTACACGTTCGTCGGCTACTTCACGCCAATTCGCGAACTGGGCCATTCCGTGCTCACTCTAAGCACCGGACCGTGGGAGACATTTTGGTTAATCTTTTATGGATTTGCTACTTATGGTAACGCGGGTTGGCTGCGGGAACAGGTCTGCATTTATATGTGTCCTTACGCGCGTTTCCAAAGTGCGATGTTCGACAAGGAGACGCTCATTATTTCCTACGACGTTGATCGCGGCGAGCCGCGTGGTTCGCGTAAACGTAGCATTGATCCAAAAAGCGCGGGGTTGGGTGATTGCATAGACTGCACTTTATGCGTCCAGGTCTGTCCTACCGCCATTGATATCCGTAATGGATTGCAATACGAATGCATTGGATGCTCCGCATGCATTGACGCGTGTGATGAGGTCATGGATAAAATGGAGTATTCCCGAGGGCTGGTGCGTTATACCACCGAAAATGCCCTCGAAGGCAAACCAACCAAAGTGTTGCGCCCTCGGGTGCTAATCTACGGGACGATCTTGATCGGTCTGCTCGGCGCGGTGGGATACTCCATCGCCAGCCGTGTCCCGATTGGCCTGGATGTGATCCGCGATCGTAACTCCCTGTATCGTGAGGCAGCGGACGGTCTGGTCGAAAACGTATACACTCTGAAGTTAATTAATATGGACGATCACGACCACCGGTACCGGGTGTCGGCATCTGGTCTGAAGGATTTAGCACTCAAACTTGACCATGAATCCATCGAAGTTCCTGCCGGACAAGTGCGCGAGTTTTCCGCACGTCTGCAAATCGACCCCGTAGACCTCAAAAAGGCGAGCAACGAGGTGTTTTTCGAACTCGAAGCAATCGATAACGTAGCCCTCAAGGTCCGTGAGCCCGCACGGTTTCTCGGGCCCATCGGATCGCGATAAGAATGAGTGTCCCAGAGCCAGCACGCGAATGGTATCGTCAGCCCATGATGTGGTTGGTGATTGCCATACCACTGGCGGCCGTGGTGATGGGGGTAACAACGATTATTTTGGCCGTTGTCAGCGATGATGGCATCGTCGCTGACGATTATTACCGGCGTGGGCTGGAGATTAATCAGACCTTGGAGCGGGACCGGATGGCGGCGCGCCACGATCTAAACGCCGTGGTCATGATGGATACGGATGGCAAGGTGGTTCATGCGAAGCTGCACGCCAACAGCGCGTTTCGGTTTCCCGATCGCATCCAACTCAGTCTTTCACACGCCACCCAGTCGGGACTTGATCTCAGATTGACGTTGACACAAACCGCGGGGCGATCTTACCAGGCAGGACTCCCCGAGTTGTCCTTGGGACGTTGGTACGTGCAACTGCACTCGAGAGAATGGCGGTTAAACGGTGTCTTACAAGTTCCCGGACAAAATGAGTTAATCATGGAAAACGATAGGACACTCAGCGCCAATGAGCCTGCTGGTGATTGATCCGATTTATTAGGCATCGTGGGTACAACGCGCCATCCGTGGCTTGTTACTCTATGGGGGTAAGGAAATGAGGAGCAGAATTACGGGGCGGTCACCAACGCCGTTAAGTCTTGGGCCGAAGGCCGTGGCATGTGTCAAATTGTGGTTTTGATTTAGATCAAATACTTAGCTATTTATGTGGCGGTGTTATTGCGGTGTGCCGGTAATTTGTATCAAAGTGATTCAATCTGGATAAAGAATAGCTATCGGAGAAAAGGTATGGCCAATGTCATCGAACAGATCCACAAGGATCACGTCAATCTGGCGCGTCTGTTGATTCTCGTTGATGCGGAAATTGACAAGGCAAGACAGAATGGCATGCCGGATTTTCTCATGCTAGAGCATGTGATGCGTTACATGATCAACTATTTGGATCAAGTACATCACAACAAAGAAGATGCAATGTTTCGACGCGTGGTGAGCCTGGATCCGCAAGCAAAAAGCGCGGTAGACGATCTGACGCTCGAGCATGAAAAATTAAAAAGCACGGGGTGCGAACTCTATGACCTGGTATGTGCGGCGCAAAACTCGGATTTTGTTCGTCGCGAGGACGTCATATCACAGGGCTCGGATTATGTGGCGACACTTAGGGCACATATGGACAAGGAAGAGGGCGATCTGCTCAAGCGAGCAAATAGGCTGTTAACGGAACAAGACTTACGCGAGGTGGATGCCGAGGTCGAGTCGATCCATGACCCGCTGTTCGGCGACACAGTGGAAAAAGAGTATCAAAGCCTTTATGCGTATATTATGGCGCAGCAGGACAGCGTTGCCGAAGCAAGTCAAGATTAGCCCGTACGTGCGACGGAATTTGAATTCAATTCAGGCCCCACCCGGGCATCGCGCGAATGAATACGTGCCAAGTTCCGGCGAATCCTCAAGATTCACCCAACCATACGCGCGATTTGGGCCCCTATTTTCAGCGATTTGAATATTTCGACCGAATAGACTGCCTCATTCAGGTATGTCTATCAGAACGCAGGGGGTTTATAATGCCATCTATTCACAGTTTACCTGGTTCAGGACACCTTCCTCAGACACCCCCACCTAGTGACTGAATCAGGTTACTTAGCCCCCCGCCCAAAACGGGGGGCGTTTTTTTTGTTTTTAGTCCACGTTACTGAGGCAAAATCAGTGGGTTGATTGCCGTCGAATAAAGAATAGGTGAGGCTAGCTGGACCTAGTCTGATGCTCTCTGTCGAATCAAGTCTAAGCGATTACATCAAAAAATATATGTGCTGGCGGCTCGGGGAGCAGGTTTGCCGGCGTTGATCAATTTGGTGCTGGTTTATCATCCGTATCCGACGACAGTTGATTCTGCTCCGGTTTACTCGACGGGGGTTCGTTGTCGTCGAGTAAGATCCGGTAGGCGGGGCCTTCTAGATCGTCGAATTGGCCGGACTTGACTGCCCAGATGATCGCCCACACGATGACACCGACCAGCACCAACGACAGTGGAATTAACAAGAACAATATATCCATTGACGATTTACGTGTTGTGCGCCCTCGTCAACGACTCGCTCCATCACTGAGCCGTCTCGTCGCGACATCGGGAGCCAATGCCCACTGGTCTGTTGCGGCGCGTGATTGCGTTGACGCCTGTGTCGGCCGGCGCTCGCGCAGACGCAGCGCATTCCCCACTACCAGCAACGAGCTGGCGGACATGCCGATGGCGGCTAGCCAGGGTGGCACCATCCCCACGGCGGCGGCGGGTAGTGCAAGCAGGTTGTAAGCGATCGCCCAGGTGATGTTTTGCCGCACCACCCGCATGGTGCGTTTCGCCAACCCGAATGCTTGAAACAAGGTGTAAAGCCTGTCGTTCAGAAGTACGAAGTCGGCGTTGGTGCGCGCGAGGTCGGTCCCGCTGCCCATGGCGATTGACACCTGTGCTGCGGATAGTACCGGTGCGTCATTGACGCCATCACCGACCATGGCCACGGTAGATCCATTTGCCTGCAAGTCCCGGAGTTTGGAAAGTTTTTGTTCTGGAGTCAGCCCCGAGGCGTGTTCGCGTATCGCCAGTTGACCGGCAATTTTATTGACCGGTCCGGCGCGGTCCCCTGAATACAACGCTAAACGAATGCCGGTTTGCTCGAATGCACGAATCGTTTCGGTGGCATCGCTGCGCAGGTGGTCGGTAAACAAAAACTCCCCGTGCACCTGTTTGTCATCCGCGAGCAGCACCACGGTATGGTCACCGTGTGACATCGGAACATTCCGGACGCCGGTACGCTCAATGACATACTCCGGGCGGCCGAGATGATAGCGTTTGCCGTCCACAGTGCCACTGATCCCTCCACCGGACTCGGTGATAACATTTAGTGCCCGTTTGACCGGTAAACCTCGGGCGGACGAGATGACCGCCTTGGCCAGAGGATGCTGAGAAAAGGCCTCCAACGCAGCGGCGATGGATAAACCCTCGCTGCGGGGCAGGTTCGACTGCATGCGGACCTCAGTCAGGCTTATTTCTCCAAGAGTTAGCGTGCCGGTCTTGTCGAATACCAGGTAATCTACCCGTGCCATCCGTTCTAAAGCATCACCACCGGTTGCGATGATTCCCAGCGCGGCGAGGGTGTTTGATGCCGTGGTCTGCGTGGTCGGCATCGCTAATGACAGGGCGCACGGACACGTGATAACGAGGACCGAAACTGTTACCGCAAGCCATTTAGTCGGATCCTGATGCCACCAATACATGCCTACTACGATCGCCAGGCACAACACCGCGATGACAAATCCTGTTGCCGCCTGGTCCGATAGTCGTGTCAACCTCGGTCTATCGAGCTGCACCCGCTCGACCAGCCGCACTATCTGCGATAGCACGGTGTCGTCCCCCACACCGGTGATCTCGATCTCGATCGGTTGACCGAGGTTAATCGACCCCGCGAGTACCCGGTCGCCAAGTCGTTTTTCAATCGGCCGGCTCTCCCCGGTCAATAGGGCCTCACTGACACTGGAGTTGCCGGTGATTACTCGCCCATCGGCTGGCACGTTCGCACCAGCGAACACGCGTATCCGGTCCCCGTTTTGAAGTTCCCTCGCCAATACCGTCTCCAAATCGCCTGCGGCGGTGATACGCTCCGCAACATCGGGCGCAGCCTGGGTCATGGCGTCTAATTGACGTGTGCTGCGTTGGCGGGCCACCAGTTCGAAGTAGCGTGCGGTCAACAAGAAAAATACAAACATGGCCACCGACTCGAAGTACACCGGTCCGCTTCCCTTCCAAGTCGCCCAGGCGCTACCTGCGGATGCGATGATAATTCCCAACGCGACCGGCACATCCATCCCGGGCTGGAAATTCTTCATATCACGCCAGGCACCGGTGAGGAATGGAGACGCGGCATAAAACAGTATCGGCACAATCAGTATCAAACTGACCCAGCGAAATAGATTTTCATAGGTCCATGAAATGCCGTGCCAATCACCAAAGTACATGGCGACGGCGATCATCATTACTTGTATGCCGAGTGCAGCAGCCACGCCGATGCGCTTGAGCAGTTGCTTGCGCGCCTTTTCTACGATTCGTTCGCGCCGGTCTGGATTGTACGGGTGAGCCACGTACCCGATGTGTTGAATCGCCGCGAGGATGTCGCTTAAGTGGATGCGATTAGGGTCCCAGGTCACCCAGGCGCGGTGGGTCGAATAGTTCACGTGGGCTTCATGGACACCGGTAAGTGAACGCAGGTGATGTTCATTCAGCCAACTGCATGCGGCGCAAGTTATTCCCTCTAGGATCAAAGAGGCCTCACGTAATCCCTCTTCCGGTTCCCGGACGAAGCTTTTTTGAACTTCAGGATGATCGTAAGCGGAAAGCGCGGTGCCTGGATTGGGGAGCAGCTCTGATGGATTGCGCGCGGTCTCGGTGCGGTGGTGATAATAGTTGCCATAGCCACCGTCAATAATCGCTTGGGCAACTGCCTGACAGCCAGGGCAACACATTGGACGGCGCTGATCATCGATCGCCACCCAATACTCCACTGCCGGCGGGACCGGCAAGCCGCAATGGAAACAATGCGAGTGTTTCGAATCCGCCATTGTGAAAGCTTGTTCACCGACAGTGATCGGAGAGTTTGTCACAGTGGCTGGCTAATCTGCACCGGAGGAGCCGCCTGCCGCGCTGAGGGAACGGATCAATTTGATTATGCGGGCTAACATGGGTTCCACCACGTTCTGGGGGATACTCTGGATCTATGACTGCGTGCCCGATCCGATCATCCAGATTCGGCGCGCCTTGTGTCTACGTATCCCGTTGACAGTGCCAACCGCATCAGGGTCTACACCCAAACTGCAACTAGGCCCAGTCCCCTAGGTCTACAGGACCGGATTGCCGATGCCCAGCCGCACTCGGTTTCTAGTGTAACATGTCCGCTACCGGTGTGATTCCGGTCAACCGAAAACCGGCCAACGCATGTAAACGCTCATGGTTTTTTATTTCCACGGAATTCCGTTTCACTGCAATCACTTTGTCGTGTTGCAGACGGGTCAGCGTGCGGCTGACGGTTTCCACTGCGAGGCTCAAATAACTGGCGATGTCGGTGCGCGACATCGGTAGTGTGAAGTTGGTGGATGAAAAGCCTCTATTTAGGTAGTAATTGGATAACGTGACGAGAAACGAAGCGAGCCGCTGGGTCGCGCTCTTGGTTCCAATCGTCACCAGAAAATCTTCTTCCCTGGCCATCAACGCGCTGATTCTCTTGAGCATAGTTTCTTGGAGTCGAATAGACCCCGTACAAAGTGTGGCGAGATCCCTAAAGCGGATTGCGCACACACTTGCGGTATCGAGCGACACCGCGTGGCATGTGTAGTACCCGCGGGCGACCGCGTTGAATCCGATGAGATCACCGGGAAGATGGAAGTCGATGATCTGTTCTTCGCCCTCGGGCGTGATCTTGTAAGTCTTGAACGCCCCGGAACGTACCGCGTACAGATAATCAAAGGCGTGGCCTTCGCTGAATAACTCTTGGCCCCGTTTCAATAGTTTGGGGACTGCAGAAATATTCAATAGCTCATGGGTCTCGGTGTCCGAGAGACCTTGCCCCAAACAAACACTGGCTCGATCACAGGACTGGCACTGGCCTGATTGAAGCGGGAACTGGACGACACGTGTATCGCGACTCATGACGGTCCTCCTTTATGGCTCGTTGTCCACAAACCATATACCGTCCGCGTCTACGGACCAACTCGCGATTCCACGTACGTAGTTCTACGTATTACCGTTGATTTTGGTCACTGATGATTGTCGATTTCTACGGCGTGTTTAATATGATCGACCAGTAGTTGATTTCGAAATGGCTTGATAAGGACTACCGACGCGCCAGCGGTTTGTGCACGGCTGACCAAAGTGTCGTCCTTTTGTGCTGTGATTACTACCGTGGGGATGATAATACCGCGGTTCCTGAGTTCTTCCAGTAGCTCCACGCCATTCATCCCCGGCATGCGAAGATCCAGAACCAGGCAGTCTTTTTCGGATCGTCGATAATTGGCGAGAAACTCAGGTGCCGAGGCATAAGGCTGCGCTTGCCATCCCATGGAATAGGCTAACAGGGTGATCGCCGAGCGAATCGCTTGATCGTCGTCCACAATGTATAAAGTGGATAGGGTATTGGAACCAAGACTCGTCTGATGTTCGGCCATGATTAGGAAGGTGACAACCGTTGCTGCGACGGCATCGTAGTAAACACCAGATTACGAAAAGATACTTTGACGCGGATCAAAGACCCTTTTGTTTAGGATCGTCTCGATCGCTGGTACTGGTGATTAGCTGCGCAAGCTCCACGGCATTTTTGACTTCCATCTTTTTTAGAATCCGAGAGCGGTGTAGCTCAACCGTTCGTTCACTAATGCCAAGCTCGAGGGCAACCACTTTATTCGGCTTTCCGGCCGCAATCATGTCCATGATTTCACGTTCTCTGTGGGTGAGCCGCGTCAGTCTTTGTTCGACCGCGCGGTGTTGTGCGACGCGGGAGTAGTTGTCGCGGTCATTTTCCAGGGCCTGCCGCACGCAATTCAATAACAGTTCCTGATCCACTGGCTTCTCAATGAAATCCATGGCTCCGTCTTGTAACGCTTGCACGGCAGTGGGAACCGTGCCATGCCCGCTCAGAAAGATGATTGGCATGCTAATGCCGCGTTCATGCATTTGTTTTTGCACTGCGAGTCCGTCCATATCCGGCATTTGCAGGTCGAGGATTATGCAACCACGGCACTCGCAATCCTCGGGGCAGAATCGAAAAAAGTCTATCGCCGAAGCGAAATGTTCAATTTGAAACCCTTTGGATTCCAGCAACAACTTCAAGCCCGCGCGCACCGCGTTATCATCATCGATGATGTAGATGATCGGTGGTTCAGCCATCAATAGATTGCTTCCATGATCGGCAGAGAAAATGAAAAAGTGGCGCCGCCCACTGTGTTTGTTATCGCTGATAGCTTACCGTTATGGGCTTCGATGATTCTATGGCTGATGGACAAACCCAGTCCCGTACCCTTTTCTTTCGTTGTGTAAAATGCGGTAAACAGGTGGACCATATTGTCGGCAAATCCACAACCGGTATCGCTGATTTTCACCTGTATCTTATCATCGTGTTCCTTGGTTTCTATATCGAGCTGCCGCAAGTCACTGGTGTCCATCGCCTCGATTGCATTCCAGACGAGATTCAGCACCACTTGTTCGATTTGTAACTTGTCAGCCCAAACACCGGGCAGGTGCTTGCCAAGATGCAGTTTGACTTTCACTTCATTCATATGAATCTCATGGCTTACCATTGCCAGCACATCTTTTATCACCGCATTCAAGTTGACGATTTCCTGGTCGAGCGCGCCGGTCTTTACAAATTGGCGAAGCCGGCGAATGATGTTGCCGGCACGTATTCCCTGCTCGGATATCTGACTCAAGGCATCACCGATAACTTCCTCTGGGACCTCCTTTTTCTTGAATAGATTCTGGCATGCATCGGCAAAACTAACGATGGCCGTCAACGGCTGATTGAGTTCGTGAGCGATTCCGGAAGCCATCTCCCCCAACGCGGCCAGGCGTGCGGCGTGCGCATGTTCGGCCAGCCGTTCTCGTTCTCGCTTCTCTGCCAAACGCCGTTCTGACGTGTCGCGAATAATACCTGTAAACAGCCGCCGGTTAGGGAACAACACTTCGCTAATAGCCAGTTCCATTGGAAACGTGGTTCCGTCTTTACGGAGTCCCATCATCTCTCGCCCGGTTCCTATGATCTTGGCTTCGCCGGTGTGCAGGTAACGTTCAATATACTGGTCGTGTTCCTCGCGATAAGGAGAAGGCATCAGCACTTTCACATTCCGGCCTATTGCTTCTTGTGCGCCATATCCAAACAGTCTTTCCGCCGCCGGATTAATGGACTCGATGACACCGTTGGTGTCGATGGTAATAATGCCTTCCACCGCGGTTTCGACAATGGCGTTCAGTCTGGCTGCGTGTTCCTCGATCTCGAGTTGGGCGCGTTTGTTGCCAGTAATGTCCAGTCCGGCACCTATGATCCAGCGAACATGTCCATCGCCCTCGCGAATTGACGTATTGAACCAATGGACACAGATGCGCCCTCCGCTTTTGGTTAGCCAGTAGTTTTCATGCTCGTTGGGAACCGGTTTTTGGACCAGTTCCCTGAATACAGCCTTTACCTCATCGACGTGCTCAGGAAACACCAGCCGGTCCCACACATATTCGCCAATGACTTCACGCCGGTCATACCCGGTGGCGTTTTCGCACGCATTATTAAAATGGACCACTCTGCCCTCTACATCCAGGGCCACCAACAGCACGCCGGTGTGGGCGAGTATCGCTGCCGCTGTCTCGGGCTCCGCGGCGAGAGGATCGATCTGTTTTACCGGTTGTGGTGACTTGGCGGTCATGTCTCGTGGGCTGCGAAAGCACCGAACGATGATTGGGCGGAACCTTACCGCATATCCCTTGGGCAGGGCTAACTCACCTCGCCACGGGCGCAGTCTGGGCTTGGTGCCTAACCCTTGCGCTGGGCACACAATATTAGTATATTAGTGATAACTTATAATATCATTCGGCGTTCACCTGCGAACGCACAATAACGAGTGAGCGGGGCTTACATGATGAAACGCTTGAGTTTTTTAATCTTGTGTACTTTGTGGTTGGATGGCGCGGTGTCTGCCGAGCCGTTGACCACCCTCCAGCAGGCAGTCCGCTATACCGTGGATCAGAATTTTTCACTGCGCGCCTCAGCACAACAACTTGCTACTGCCGAGGCGCAGGTCGGTGTGGCGGAGTCGGCGCGTAGCCCGCAAATAGTGTTACGTTACGGCGTTCAGGCCAGCGATAATCCTTTGGATGCCTTCGCCGCGTCGCTGAATACCCGCACGGTTAAGGCAGAGGATTTCGATCCGGACAGCCTCAACGACCCGGACGTCAGTACACTGTTCAGCGGCGCCGTGGCGCTCCAGTATTCCGTTTATAACGGTGGACGTACCGAGGCGGATATCGACAGCGCGCAGGGAAATTCGAACGCGATACGGTTGCGACATGCCAGGTTTTTGCAACGATTGGCCTTCAATACCGTGCGCGCTTACTACGCCAGCCAAGCCGCTGAGTACGGGGTGTCGATCGCCAAGGATGCGGAAGCGGCTGCCCGGCGTCATGTCACAACCACGCGCCAGTTGGTGCAGGAAGACCGCACCGTCAAGTCGGATCAGCTAACCGCTGAAGTAAATTGGTCGGCATTCAAGAGTCTGACGACTCAATCCGCGACCGGTCTAAAACTGGCTTACAATCGGCTCAAGGTCGCCATGGGAATGCCCCAGACTCAACCGATCTTGGTTTCCCCATTGAGCCTCAAACCGATCCCGGTGCAATTGCGGGACATCGGCAGCTACGAACAACAAGCATTCGAGTCACGTCTTGATCTGCAGGCGCTGCAGGCCGCGCTGGATATGGCACGAGCACAGATTCGATCCGCCGCGGCGCAACTGCGTCCAAGAGTGGATCTGGTGGCGGATGCGACGCTGTATCGGGACGATCCCCTCGTCAACGAACCCTCGTGGCGAGTGATGGGGATGTTGAGCAAAGATCTGTATACCGGTGGGCGTACCCGCAGTAGCGTAGATGCGGCACGATCCCGCGCCGACACCATTCGTTATCAGCTCGAGTCCCTCCGGCAACAGATCCTGGGTGAGATCCGCGACGCCTATGACCGGGTCGAGGAGTCACGAGTTCGACTCGAGATCGCGCAGGGTAACGTCGCCAAGGCCCGCCGTAACGTGAAGTTGATTAGCGAACGCTATGGGCAGGGCCGTACCATCCTCATCGATCTGCTGGGCGCCGAGCAAAGACTCGTAGCGGCCCGCAACGAAGAACTCAGCGCCCAACAATCATTGATGACCCACCTCGCAGCCCTGCGTTTAGCGGCTGGCAGCCTGGACCCGCAAGCACTATTCGGTGATCAAGACACCATACAATGAGCAGGACAAGGTATCTATCAGCGTTAGCGCTGGGCGTGCTGCTGGCCGGCTGCCATCAAGCACCAACGCCAACTCCACAGCTCGAGCGACCGGCATTGGAACGCCCAACGGTCACGATTGGACCGGCCAAGACCGGACAGATTCTGTCCGTGCCCAGGAACGCGCTGCTAACGCGCGCCGGTATCCCGGGGGTGCTTGTGTATCGTCAAGGTGTGGCGCGTTTTCAAATGGTGAAGGCCGGGCGAACCGTGAGAGATTCAATGGAGATCCTGAGCGGCCTTAATGGCGGCGAGACGCTGGTGGTCGGTGATCTAGAGGCGGTGCATGACGGTTCGCCGGTGACACCCGTTAAGTAATCAAAGACGGAAATTTAATGAGTGACAGTCAACAACCGCGCGAGGATGTGCGCTTAAATGCAGCGGGACGTGTCGCACGTTATTTCATAGACAGTAAGCTCACAGTACTGTTGGTGCTATTTTCCTTTTTCGTGGGCATCTTGGCATTTCTGACCACACCGCGCGAAGAAAATCCACGAATTGTTGTGCCCGCCGCCAATATCATCGTAGAAAAACCGGGGGCGTCTCCAATAGAGGTCGAGCAGCTGATCGTGAAGCCGCTGGAGGCGATTCTTCAGGGCATGTCGGGTATCGAACACACGTACGGTATGGCTATGGATTCACTAGGTGTGGTCAGTGTTCAGTTTGCGGTTGGGGAGGACAAGGAGGATTCGTTAGTCAAATTGTATGACCGGATTATGAGTAATCTGGATCGCATCCCCCCTGGAACGCAACAGCCCCTGGTCAAACCCGTGGACGTTGATGACGTCCCGATTCTCGTCATATCACTGTCCTCCGAGACGCGAGACGATATGCAATTGCGCCGCATCGCCAACGATGTGCTGGAACACCTGCGCCGCGTGGACGGTAGCTCGGCCTCGTTCGTGCATGGTGGGCGCCGCCGCCAAATCAATGTCAATCTAGACCTGCAACAGATGCGTGAATTCAACGTGGCGTTGGCGGATATCCGCCGCGTGTTGGAAGCCACCAACGTAGATATGCCATCGGGTAAGTTGGTCAGCAGCAATCTCGAGGCAAAGGTTCGTGCCGGTGCGTTTCTCCGCGATGCCAAGGATGTGGGTGAGTTGGTAGTGGCTGTGGATCGCCATCGGCCGGTTTATTTGAAACAGATCGCCCGCATCAGTGACGGGGCGGGCGAGATCGAGCGCGTCCATCGGATTGGTTTCGGGCCCGCCTATACCAGAGCGCGGCCGAATGACTACGAGGTGCCGGCGGTTGCCATTGCAATCGCCAAACGATCCGGATCGAACGCGGTGGCGGTGGCGGAACGTGTGGTCGCGGAGTTGGAACGTGTGCGCCAGGAATTGGTGCCTGACGACGTCATCGTTAACGTGACCAGGAATGATGGCGAGCGGGCCAGAGATGCCGTGAATACCTTGATGGAGCACTTGGCCATTGCGATCGCTACCATCATCTTGCTGTTGATGGTGTTCCTGGGTTGGCGC
>CAMYNX010000011.1:33030-43093 GCA_947259875.1 uncultured Gammaproteobacteria bacterium
ATTCCACTGATCCTGTTCATCACACTGGCAGTAGGGTTTGTGGCTGGCCAGAGCATCAATCGAATAACTCTATTTGCGCTGATTCTATCGCTTGGGCTGCTGGTGGATGACTCGATTGTGGTCATCGAAAATATCTACCGGCACTACGGCGAAAAAGGTGTGGACCGTCTGAAATCGGCGGTGCGCGCCGTCAATGAAATCGGCAAGCCCACAAATTTAGCGACGTTCACCGTAATTGTTGCATTCTTGCCGATGTTGTGGGTCACCGGAATGATGGGACCGTACATGGGGCCGATCCCATTCAATGTGCCGGTGGCGATGATTACATCGCTCCTCATCGCCTACACAGTAGCACCGTGGGCCGCGTATCGGTGGCTGAAAGTTAAGGGCAACGGGCACGGCCACCAACACGCTCCCGGGTTTCTGGAACGCATGTATGCGGCTGCCATGGGCCTGCTGCTCAAGCTTAGAATCGTGCGGGCTTTGTTTTTCCTTGTGATATTGGTGTTGATGGGTGTGGTGTTGGTGATGCCTGTTTATGACCTGGTGCGGTTCAAGATGCTTCCGAAAAACAACACCAACACTTTTAATGTCACCGTCGATATGCCGGAAGGCACGGCATTGGAGGATACCGACCGAGTGACGCGCTTGGTCGGAGATGTGCTGCGTGGACATCCGGATGTCGAGACCTACGAGACGACGGTGGGTGAATCCGGGATTATCGATTTCAACGGTATGCTGCGCGGGAGTGTTCTAAAACAAGGGGCGCACTTGGGCGAGGTGCGTGTGAATCTGCGCAACAAGCACGTACGCGAGCGTAGTTCAATCGATATCGCCTTGCAGCTGCGTCAGCCGATTGCCGAAGTAGCGAAAAAGAACGGGGCAAGTATCAAACTGGTGGAGGATCCACCGGGTCCCCCGGTGCGTGCCACTATCCTTGCCGAGTTATACGGACCGGATTATGAGCAGCTGCGTCAGATTGCCGGGCAGCTGCGTAAAGACGTATTTATGAAAACCTACGACGTCGTCGATATCGATGACTCGGTCGGTGATGACACGCGAGAGTTCAAGATTGTGGTGAACCCGGAAAAGGCAGCCCTTGCCGGCATCCCGCCGGTTGACATCGCGCAGACATTGAGAACCTTTCTCGACGGCTATGACGTCGGCACTGTGCATATGGAATTTGAAAAGGAGCCGGTACCGATCCGTTTCCAGATCCCGACTTCGGATCGACGACAATCCACAGACTTGAATCAAATATTCTTTATCACACCCCAGGGACGTCAGGTTCCGCTCAATCGTATTGCCGATGTGGTCGAGATTACTGCGCCCAAATCAATACAACACAAGGATCAAAGGCCGGTGGTATATGTGACCGGCGAACTCGGTTCAACCAGTCAGGTGTATGCGGTGTTAGATATGTGGAATCATCTGCGCAACAATCCGTTGCCTGGTAATTTCAAGCTAACTCAGTATTTTCTGGGTGATCCGGATGCGTCGCATTGGAGCTTGAGGTGGGACGGTGAGATGCGTTTGACATTAGATGTATTTCGGGATCTTGGCGCGGCGTTCGGTGTCGCAATCTTATTGATCTACTTGATACTGGTGGGCTATTACCGGTCGTTCGTTATTCCTCTGGTGGTGATGGGAGCGATTCCTTTAACAATCGTCGGCGTGTTTCCTGGACATGCGGTGATGGGACAATACTTCACGGCAACGTCGATGATTGGAGTCATTGCTCTTGCCGGGATCGTAGTGCGCAACTCTCTATTGCTCATCGACTTCATACTCGAGTACCGTAAACAGGGTCACCCGTTGGATGAGGCAGTGCTACAAGCGGGGATCACACGCCTTAGACCGATCACCTTAACGGCGTTTGCGATCATTCTCGGCACCCTGGTAATGATCTTGGATCCGGTGTTTGGCGGGCTGGCGATATCACTGATCTTTGGAACCTTTGCATCCACGGTGCTCACGCTGTTCGTAATTCCACTGCTGTACTTCAGCGTGCAGAGATCTGCCGTCGCCCGGGATCCCACCGTAGACGGCCCCGACAACCGTGAGTCAATTGAACCGTAACGGTATCTGGGGTGATCCAGGATCAGCTGTTTATTGACAACGCCTGACCTGTCACAACAAAGTAATGCTCGGGATTGTGCTGCCCAGAAAAAAGCATTCACTAGGCGGAATGGATGATTTTCAACGATAAGTCGGAGCACCGGTTATGCGCATTCCACTTACCCTTGGCTGTTAACGCGTTGAAGCTGTTGATGCGGTTTAGAACATCCTTGTTGTTAACGTCGGGCTGGCTCGCGGCCTGCAGTCATGGCCTGCCGGCGCCTACCTACAGCCAGATACAAGACACCCTCGCGGGTCTCGAGCAAGACTACCCGGCTATCGCGCAACGGCTGGTGTATGGCAAGAGTGTGGACGGCCGGGACCTTGTTGCTCTGCGCATTGCCAGCTTGCCTCTGCGCGAATCCGCAACGTCGGTGCTCATTCTCGGCGCCATGCATGGCGATGAATATATGAATATCGTGGATCGGTTGGGAGGATGGTTACTGGGCGTTTCCGACGCTCCTTGGTTGAGCGGGTTTCTTGCCCGTGGACACCGCATCTATATTGTTCCCATCGCCAACCCGGACGGCTATGAAAACTGGCGCAACCGTCGATTCAGGCCGCGCCGCAACAATGCGAACCGGGTAGATTTGAACCGCGATTTTGACGTGATTGCCACCGGCGAAAAGAGATTGACCCAACCGGAAACCCGGGGCTTGATTGAACTGCTGGAACGGGAAACGGCGAGCGTCCGTCTGGTCATGAATTATCATTGTTGCGCGGGGGCATTGGCTTATCCGGGGGGACACTATAAATTCTATATGCCGGACGTAGACAAACAACGTCACGTTGAAATCGCGCGCGAACTACATGGCATTTTGTGGGGCGATATCGAGATCGGCGACTGGAAGTCTGTGGTGGACTATACCGGATTCGGCATTGCCATCGATTACTTCTATCAGCGCTATCGTGCCGTGTCTTTTCTCTACGAGGGCATACGTTCTGAAGATAGACTTTTTCCGCATCACGCCGAGGCATGGCAATACTTGCTGACCCGGGTTATGGATGCCGAAAAATGACCGCCGACCCCACGCGCCGGTTTTCGTGTTGTCTGCTGCTGACGGTGTTTGGCCTGAGCCTGTTGACGACATCCTGCGCGCCAAGGTCGACACCCATACACCCGCATCCCCGTTTTGGTTGGATTATCGACCACGGCGCGGACCCGTATGACCAAGGGATCCACATCGTGATACCCGCTGATGCCCCGTCGATCCAGTCCCGTTTCCGGCCGCTGCCGATAACTAATGAACAGGGTAATTTTTTGGGAATCCACGAGGGCATCGATATCAGCGGCGAGATCGGTGATCCGATCTTGGCGCCGGCGTCGGGCGTAGTCGTAATGTCGCAGCACTCCTGGTTGTGGGGAAACATGGTGCGAATCGACCATGGCCGTGGCGATGATGGACGCTATGTGCAAACGATGTACCTTCACCTGACAGAAAGGTGGGTCGAGGCAAACAAGCGCGTGCAGCGCGGACAACAGATCGGCACCATGGGTATCACCGGTGCGAGTGCCGGTAATCCCACGCACCTGCACTTTGTCGTTTACGCTGGGCCGGCAGCCGAATTTTCTTCGCGGCACAAACCGGTCAACCCGCACTTGTATTGGGCCGATGGCGTCGGGAAGATCACTTGTTTCGACGATACGCGCCGTATATCCGAGCAGCCAATGCGGTTTACCTACCCGGTACCGTGTCTTGCAAAGTAGCGTGATTGCGCTGTTCACGATTCTCTTTCTCCAGTACGCGGTGTCATCGGCCAGGTTGTACTCGGGGTCGGTGCGCATTACAGTCTCGTGTTTTTTTATTCATGAATAGGTAACCCCTTGGTGCGCCAACAGTCTGTATCGATAAACGCTGATCGATTTCCGCCCCTGACCCTGGCATGGACAGTCTGGGGTCTGGGGGCGCTGCTATACCTCATCGGTTTCTTCCAGCGTGTCGCCCCGGCGGTTGTGGGCGACGAACTGTCCCGCACCTTCGACCTGAGCGCAGCCAGTCTTGGCAACCTGTCGGCGTTTTATTTCTACAGCTATGTCGCGATGCAGATTCCCACCGGATTGCTGGCCGATCGTTGGGGGCCGCGCCGGCTGCTGAGTTTGGGCGCACTGGTGGCCGCCATCGGCACCCTGGTGTTTGCCGCTGCCCCCAACGGCAGCATCGCCGGCATCGGTCGTCTGCTGGTCGGTGGCTCGGTCGCGGTGGCTTTCGTCGGCATGCTCAAACTGGCCAGTCACTGGTTGCCGCTGAAGCAATATGCCATCGCCAGTGGGCTGGCGCTGTTCGCCGGTATTTGCGGCGCGGTGTTCGCCGGCGTGCCGTTGCAAATGAGTGTCGCCGCCATCGGTTGGCGCCAGGTGATGGTGGTGATGGCGATTCTCACCGGTCTGTTATCGATTTGTATCTGGTGGCTGGTGCGCGATGACCCGGTCGAGCGTGGCTACCTGTCGCACGCACCGGAACACAGTGAAAGCAGTGCCCAGTTGGGGGTATGGGCGGGCCTGCTCAAGGTCATGGCCTATCGCAACACCTGGTTGCTGGCGCTGGTGCCGGGCGCGGTGGTGGGCTGCCTGTTGACCTTCGCCGGTCTGTGGGGGGTGCCGTTCCTGACCTCGCAGTATGGTCTGACACCGGTTGGTGCGGCCGCTGTGACCTCAACGCTGATGGTGGCCTGGGCCCTGGGTGGGCCGGTGTTCGGGGCCTTCTCGGATCGCATCGGGGCGCGGAAATTGCCCTACGTCGTGGGCGTTTGGGTGGTGCTGATCGGCTGGCTGGTGGTGGTTTACGTGCCGGGCCTGCCGGTGTGGCTGCTGGTGGCGGTATTGGTGGTGATCGGATTTTTCTCCGGGTGCATGATCTTGGGCTTCGCGTTTGCTAAGGAATCGGTGCCGATCTCACTCGCGGGAACGGTCTCCGGCGTGGTCAACAGCGGCGTGATGAGTGGACCGATGCTGTTGCAACCGGCGATGGGTTGGATGCTCGATCGCATGTGGCAAGGACAACAGCAGGCCGGCGTGCGCATCTACGATCTACCGGCCTATCAGGCCGGCTTCAATCTGATGCTGGCGTGGGCCGCGCTGGCAGCGCTGCTGATCCTGTTCAGCCGCGACACCCATTGCCAACAGACCCGCTAAGCCGTCGACAAAAAAAGCGGTGTTGTCTTGTCTTACTCAGCCAAGTCCCGGACCTTATCGGCGACCGCGTCGGCGAACGCGCGGGTGCCGGTATTGCCGCCCAGATCCGGCGTACGCAGCGCGGGTTGCATGAGCACCGCGTCCAGAGCCTGATCGATCATCCTCCCCGCCTGCGCCAGTCGCGGATCATTGTGCCGCGTGGACAGCCAATCCAGAAGCATGACCGTGGAACCGATCAGCGAGCTTGGATTCGCCACATCTTTACCGGCGATATCTGGCGCCGCGCCATGTTGGGCCTGCGCCATGGCGTGTGCTTCGCCCAAGTTCAGCGATGCCCCCAGTCCCAGGCCGCCCGCCAGTTCGCATGCCTCGTCGGACAAAATGTCGCCGAACATATTCGTCGTTAATACAACGTCGAACGGCCGCGGATCGCGGATCAGCAGGGCGGTCATCGCATCGATCAAGCGTTCTTCGTGTTCGACGTCCGTATACCCTGCGGCCACCTCTCTTACGCAGCGTAAGAACAATCCATCGGAAAGGCGCAGCACGTTGGCCTTGTGCACGGTGGTGACCTTGCGCCGCCGTTGTCGCGCGAGTTCAAACGCCTGCCGGGCGATACGATAAGAACCGTGCGCGCTGATCTTGCGCAGCGCAAACGCCAGGTCTGGTGTGGGCATGAACTCTCCCATTCCTTCGTACATCGAACGATCAGCGTAAAAACCTTCGGTGTTTTCGCGTACGATCACCAGATCGAATGACGATGCGATCGGCGACGCAATATTGCTCCGGGTTCGGGCGGGGCGAATGTTGGCGAACAAATCCAGCCGCTTGCGCAACTCGCCCGACGGGTTGACACCGCCTTGCGCAGCGGGCGGATAGTCGTTATGGGCTACCGGGCCGAGAATAACCCCGTCGACTTGGGTGGCCTGTTCAACCACGGTGGCGGGAAGGGTGGTGCCGTGAGATCTTAATGCGCTCAAGCCGACCTCTGCCGGAACAAAAGTCATCTTAAGGGCGAGGATGTCGTTAACCACCTCGAGTACGTGCAGCGTCGCGGACGTGATCTCCGGCCCTATGCCGTCTCCTTCCAACACCATAAGGCGCAGCAGTGAATGCTTTGCATTGTCAGTCATGCGAGGATTTGCCATGTTTCGATTCGTGTTGTCGCGACCGGATTGCGAGCATCGGCGCAAACGAGAGGATCAACAATACCCGAAAGATGTGGTGGGCGGCCACGAAGAGAGGGTCGATGTGAAGCAATACGGCTATTAATGACACTTCAGCAATGCCACCGGGGACAAACGCCAGCAGCACTGCAGCGAATTCAAATCCCATTGCCTGGCTCAAGGTCCAAGCGAATAGCCCCGCCATTCCCAGTAACATCAACGTGAGTATCGAAGATAAACTCAAAATCCGCAGTAGATCGATCGCGCGGGTATTTGCAAATTGAGCGCCAACGTAGGCACCTACCACCAACTGAATCACGTCCAGTAGCCAGTTGGGAGGCTTCGCTGACGTCAATGACAGAAGATGGACCACAACGCTCAGAATGAGTGGTCCAAGTAGATACGGATTGGGCAACCGCATCAGGCGCGCGGCGAATGCCCCCAGCACCGCACAGCCCAACAGCAACATCGCGTCCAGTGGTGGTATCGTGGCCCATGGACTGAAGCCCGGGCGGACGGTCGCGATATCGATTCCGGCGACGAGTTTCATCGTAGGTGGTAACAGAAGCAGGATCAGCGCCAGACGCGAGGCATGCGCAAGGGCGATGCGGCGCGGATCTCCGCCTAACGCGCTACCGATGAAGATCATCTCGCTGAGTCCACCGGGAATACCGGCGTATGTCGCCGACACCACGTCGAATCTCATAACCTTGCGGCAGTACAGGATCGCTAACGGTGACGCGGTGACCACGAACAGGGCAATCGCCGCCAGGGTCAGCCACCAATCCTGGGCCCGGCCGACGAGGTCTGGGGTTAAAGCACTGCCGATCGTCACGCCTAAGACCGTAAGCGCCGGATCGCGAACGTATGCGCTCAGGCCTAACCTCAGTCCGGAGAAACTGCCGATCAAGTTGAACACCAGTGCGCCCAACAACCACGGCAGCGGTAGATGCAGCAGCGCGAACAGGGCGCCGCCCACCACGCCTAAGGTAAGAGTAGGTAGTGTTATGCGCACACCGTTATGCATAGGCGGTGCTGTATATCCTTGGTTATTAAAAAAGTTGCGTGGATACGATAGGCGCGCTCGATTCACGATCGCACCGGCAGGGTGCTTTTGACTCGCGTTGGACTTTCAGCCGGACTTCGGTCATCTTAGTCGGCAAGTCATCGCATTTTTTCAGCCCGGATCGTCAAGACATTCCGCGATTGTGAGTAGTCCAGAAAACCCGCACCCAGCTTTGAGACGACTATTTTGGTGCGGTGCACCATTATTTGCAACCGAAAGCTCGCTACAAAAGGGTCGCGATTCGCTTACTCAGCGATTAAAACTAGGGCATTATTCATAGTTCAACGTGGATCATCGCCACGGACTTTAATAATTGGCGAGATTGTAAGCCGGGACCCGTGTCCGTCCCCGCAGTTTCGCAATTTCTGTGAACCAGCTTGGAGGAGTAAAAGTGACTAATAGTAAACCCGTAATGCGATGCACGTTCATAGTAACGGTCGCCGCAGTGTTTGCGAGCGCCGCGTTAATCGGTTTGGCGGTAGTTCCCAACACCAGCATCGCCGCTGACTTCAGCGGCAAGACCATCGAATGGATTATTCCGTTCAAGGAAGGCGGTGGCTCGGACAAATGGTCTCGGTTCTACGCGCCGCTTCTTTCTGAGGCGTTGCCGGGCAAGCCGACGGTGGTCGTCAAGAACATGCCGGGCGCTGGTTCCACCAAAGGCGCGAACTACTTCGCCTCACGTGTGAAGCCCGACGGGCTCACCATTTTCGGATCCTCTGGTTCCACCCAGTTTCCGTTTCTATTGGGCGATCCGCGCGTGAAGTACAATTACGCCGACTGGAATGTTGTTTTGGCCACCGCCACCGGCGGTGTCGCCTACCTGCCACCGGACCTGGGTGCCAAGTGGAAACAAGATCCAAAGTCGATTTTTGATACCAACTTTATCTACGGCTCACAGGGCGCGACGCGTCTCGACCTGGTGCCCCTGCTGGCCTTTGAGATGCTCGGCCTGAAGGTCGATCCGGTATTCGGGATCAAGGGCCGCGGCGCGGGACGGTTGATGTTCGAACGTGGCGAAGCAAATATTGACTACCAGACTTCGTCGGCTTTTTTGTCCAAGGTCACGCCTTTGGTGAAAGAAGGCAAGGTCGTTCCAATCATGACATGGGGCGCGCTGGACGATAACGGCAACATCGTTCGCGATCCGACCTTCCCGGACCTGCCGACCTTCAAAGAGGTGTACACCCAAGTCAAAGGCCAGGCGCCCTCCGGAGATGCGTGGGAGGCTTGGAAAGCCTTCTTCATCGCTGGATTTCCCGCACAGAAGATGGTGTTCCTACCCAAGGGCACTTCGCAGGACATCATCGATACCTATAGCAACGCCTTCCAGGTGGTCATCAACCGGCCGGACTTTCCGCAGATTTCCAAAAAACGTCTCGGTGTCTATCCACAGGCCACCGGGGCCAAGGCCGCCGCCTTCAAGAAACGAGGCACCGAAGTCGATCCCAAAGCCATCGCCTGGATCAAGGGTTGGCTCAAGGACCGCTACGGGGTGGAGCTGTAACAGTAAGCGTCACATAGCCGGGCGCGGCGTGCGCCGCGCCCGGACATGTCTATAGTCACGACACCACCGTGGACTTGTTCTCCCTCGCACTACCCGCCTTGACCGAGGCGTTTGGGCTCATTCTGACCGCCCAGAACATCGGTTATCTCATGTTGGGGGTTGTGCTCGGGCTTAGCGTTGGCGTGTTTCCCGGTCTTGGGGGCATCGCCGGGCTCAGCCTGCTGCTGCCGTTCCTCTACGGCATGGACCCGGTCTCCGGGCTTTCCATGATGGTCGGTCTGGTCGCGGTGATTCCAACGTCGGACACCTTTGCGTCGGTGCTCATGGGCATCCCCGGTTCATCGGCGTCGCAGGCCACGGTGTTGGACGGTTTTCCTCTGGCCAAGAATGGGCAGGCCGCCCGGGCGCTGTCGGCCGCGTTCGCATCGTCATTGTTTGGCGGGATCTTCGGCGCGGTGATACTGACCTTCTTTATTCTCGTTGCGCGGCCCATCGTGCTCGCTTTTGGGCTGCCGGAATTGCTCATGCTTACCATTCTCGGTTTTTCCATGGTCGGCGTGCTTGCCGGGCGCAGCCTGTTGAAAGGTCTGATCACGGCAGGGCTCGGCATGGTCGTTGGCGCCATTGGGGAAGCCCCCGCTCAGGGGTCGCCGCGCATGGACTTCGGGTCCTGGTATTTACAGGATGGGCTGCAGCTGGTGATCGTTGGTCTAGGCGTGTTTGCGATTCCGGAAATTATATCGCTACTGAGACGGGATCGCGCCATCGCTAAGGACGCGACGCTGGGCGCCGGTTGGCTGGATGGCGTGCGCGATTGGTGGCGCAACAGGTGGCTGTCGCTTCGCTGTGCGACGATCGGTGTGATTGTAGGTGTGATCCCGGGGCTGGGCGGATCGGTAGTCGATTGGATCGCCTACGGCCACACGGTACAAACCACCCGCGACCGCGACAAGTTCGGTCACGGCGATATTCGTGGTGTGATCGGTCCGGAGAGTTCCAACAATGCCAAGGAAGGCGGCGGGCTGGTGCCGACATTGTTGTTCGGCATCCCCGGCTCGGGTTCGATGGCGATC
>CAMYNX010000012.1 GCA_947259875.1 uncultured Gammaproteobacteria bacterium
CGCACCGGCAGCCACGCGGATCTATTCTGAGTCTCCAACCGAGCGGCCGACGACCGTGCCGGATTTTTGCCGGATTTAGTGCTGCACAGTTGTGCATTGTCCGGCAATTTGCAACGAGCGCCCCGTAGGTTTTAGTGATAAATCAAACAGTTACGTTTTACCCGTCGATCTGTTAACCACCCTGTCGGCAGTTTGAGTCTGTCCCGGGGAGCCAAACAAAACAAGGGGTTACAAAGATTCTATGACCCCTTAATACGACAACAATACGCATGGGGTCACGCCTTGGGTCACACGAATACCCCTCCCCCTTTTTGTACCTTGCCTACTGTAAGATCGTCGCTTACGCAGCGACTCAGACGGCCGATATAATCGCGTGTTGGTACGAGTGAAACGTCTTGGTCAACATGTGCGAGTCACCACGCCCGACAATGGCAATGACGACCGGCTCACGATACAAGACCGTGACGGCAGGCGCGTCGAGTTCAGTAGAGCGGAACTCGCCCGAGCCTGCCGGGAGTTCATCGCCGAAGACGAACATCGAGACTTCGGCCGCTGATGGGGCCACTAAAGCACACTGACTGGCACTAACAACTAGAAGGACACCATCCGATAAAGCATAGACCTGCGGGTCGGCAGTCAGCCAAGACCGGGCATTCGGGGAAATTTATGTATAGAGTTCGTTGCATATTACTCACGTTTGAATTCTATAATACGTCTTCGAGCAACTACGGGATAAATTTATGAAAAAATTTGTAGCACTCTATATGGTGACGCCTGCTGCCATGGATGAGATGATGAAGAATTCGACCCCTGAAGAAAGGAAAAAGGGAATGGATGAGTGGATGGCTTGGGCAGAGGGGCACAAAGAAGACCTCGTCGAACTCGGCACGCCGGTTGGTAAGAATAAGCGTGTAACCAAGGAGGGTGTTTCAGACGAGCGTAATGAAGTTGGTGGTTATTCTATTGCACAGGCGGAATCTCACGAGGCTGCTGCAAAGATTTTTGATGATTGCCCGCACTTCAAGATGCCCGGTGCATATATTGAGGTGATGGAGTGTATGGACATGCAGTAGGAGAATGCGAAAGATCACGCCAGCTCTTGCTTAGGTCCATTCGCGAAAGTTTGGGTAACCCTCTCGATGGTTGCCGAGAAGAAAATTGTAATGTCTGCTTCTGTTCGTTTGCGACTGTCAAATAAGACTCTATCGCGTCGCGGATATTCTCAAGTGCTTCCGCTTCCGTTGCACCCTGCGACCAGCAACCGGGCAAACCCGGTACCGATACACTGTAACCTCCGTCAGTTTTCTTCAAAGCAATTTTGTACTTCATATCGCAGCGATAATGCTATTTCTCGTGGCCGACTCACCGGAGTCTAACAGGTGGAGTCAAGACGACGCTTGCCGGTGTCCTGACATGATTGTAGCGGACGTTTCAACCGCTATCGACAACTAACGGTCAGAAACAGCGTGACCAAATCGTGACCGCATTCTGAAATTTGGCAACAACGACATCGGTCTAATTAAGTACACTGTCCCCGGAATACCCCGAGCGATTTCAATGGTGCCCGTTGAACCGAAGATCAAAACGCAATACTATGCATTTGATTCGGTAGGACCCGATCGTGTTCAGGAAACCCGTGCCTGAGAAACAACACGGGGAGACAACACAGGGAGAGGATGAGATGCGTGCGTTCGCCGTCGGCACAAGGTCGTGCCCGATTACAAAACCCAAACTAAGCGTTTTCTTTTGCAGTATGCTGGTCTGTTTTGCGCCCCCACCGGTGCTTGCTCAATTTATCAAGCAGATTGATGAACACGGCAACGTGACCTACAGCGACGACCCGTCTTACGACTACGCCGCGGACGAACCTTCGCTGGAAAACCAAAAAATCAATACCGAGCAGATCAAGCGCTTGCGGGAAATCCTGGAATACCGCGACAACCTGCCCGCCCCCGAGCCGCAGGCACCCAAAGTCACCGTCAGAACCGGTCGCTCGGTATGCCTACGCCGCCCTTCCGCAACCAACCCTCGGATCAGCTGTCCCTGACCGGGGTCTGACCGCTGTAAGTGGTTGCGGCAGACAGTGTATTCGGTCGCAAATTAAACTCGGGGAGTTAAGTAAACTGTCCCCGGAATTGCGGATGGGTGTCCCCGGAATTGCGGCCGGCCTAGTCTTTCAGAGATTTCAGGTAGTCCATAAGATTTCTGTAATTTTCTGCCGTCATGTGCTCCTTCCGGCACACGGTCACCGGCACCCTGGTCTTTTTGACGCGCTTTTTCAACTCCAGGGTCTCCCGGTGATCCGACTTCCAAGTTTGCTGTGGATCCTTGAGAAACAGCTCTAACCACTCCTCGGAATGACGTCGGGTCACCCCCTTCAGTCCAGGGCCCACCAGGCGTCTGCTGTCGGGGTAGTGGCAGCTACCGCAATTTCCCTGATCAGATTTCCGGAAAAATTCTTTGCCCTTGTCTACGTTCCCCCAATGATAACGGGACGGACACCAGCCACAACGAAAGCCAAGAGATTAACAAAGTCGGGAAAGGTCGCATTTCGCTTCCAGATTGGAATGAGTGCAGCAAGGTTAACCCACGAATTCCCCAGACTCCAGCCGAAGAAGTTCACTATCCGGCAGACCTCTTACCCCGAGTTCTTGCCCGACTTCCCCGGGTGCTGGCCGATACCCGATCTGAACACGTCTTCCTTTCAGCTGTTTTCTTTCCTCACGCAAACACCATAACCATACCTGCAAGCGGTGCCCGACCGTCATCCTTGCCTGATTCCCTATTGGTGCTTCGGCGTGACCACCTTCCATTTCGGAAGCCCCCAATGATACCTGTTAGGGAATAACGGTTATCAGGGCATGCCCTGCTCGAGTGGACACATTACAATGTCGTGTGGAGAAACGACGGGAGACGGGTGATGACTAGTTCAGGTGTATCCGTCACAAAGCAAGGAGTCTATAATTCCTATCCATTCTTTAAAGGCCGGCTGTACACAACTGACCAGTTCTAAACAGGGATTAAAGGGTGGAAATTCGGCTTGGCGCATACCTTCGGGAACTTACTGTTCAGCAAAAGGAGCTGAGCTACAACGATCTCGCGCCGAAGGTCGAACGCGACCAGCAAGGTGTAGAACTGCCTTATCGACCGGGACGGATTAGTCTACGACCCATTGATGCCTACCGGCTGATTCGACCCTATGTCACGGTACGTCTACAGGAGCAGCTCAAGGCCGTCATCCCACTCGCCGCGTATCTTGTGCTTTTCCAATATTTGATTCTTAGGCAATCGGTACAAGATGCGTCGATTGTTGCGGGTGGTCTTGCAGCCGTCGTCCTGGGCTTGATGCTATTTTTAGAAGGTCTGAAAGTCGGCTTGATTCCATTCGGCCAGATGTTGGGAAGCACGCTCCCATCCAAAGCACATCTAAGCGTGGTATTGGTCGTCGCATTCCTGCTCGGTATCGGCGTTACACTTGCCGAACCTGCCATTGGCGCATTAAAAGCGGCCGGAGCGATTGTCGATCCTGCGCGTGCTCCCTACCTTTACACACTGCTTAATGATTGGGCAGAAACCTTGGTGCTGATGGTGAGCGCGGGCGTCGGTTTGGCAGTGGTGATCGGCAGCCTGCGATTTTTGCATGGGTGGAGCCTGAAGCCACTCATTTATGCATCGCTGTTGCCTATGATCGGTCTTAGCCTATTGATCGCCTCTAATTCACAACTCGCACCTGCACTCGGCCTGGCATGGGATACGGGTGCGGTCACGACAGGACCCGTCACCGTGCCGTTGGTCCTTGCTTTGGGCATCGGAATTGTCGGGGCGGCAGGACAAGGGGGCTCCTCCCTTAGCGGCTTTGGCGTAGTCACTCTGGCGTCTCTATTTCCGATTATCGCTGTCGAATTGTTGATCCTTTATGTGGGTTATACGGTGACGCCGGAACAAATCCTCGCGAGCGTAGTTGCAGCGCAAACTGCAGCAGAGACCACCTGGTATACGCGTACACCGTGGCGTGAGATTGTGTTGGGTCTACGCGCCATTTTGCCACTCATTCTGTTTCTGTTGATTGTGTTGGTTGTTGTTTTGCGTGAGCGCGTGAACAACGCGGGTATCGTCGCTTACGGCATCGGCCTTTGCATCTTGGGTATGATCGTTCTTAACTTAGGGCTTACTTACGGGTTAACGAAGCTTGGGACACAATCCGGCGGCCTTGTACCGGCCACATTTCAAGATATTGCAGATATTGGGAACTCGCCGCTTTTCTCGTTTTTCGGTGGTGTGTGTATTTCGATTGCCTTTGCGTTCTTGCTTGGATTTGGAGCAACCTTGGCCGAACCAGCCTTAAATGCGCTGGGAATGATCGTCGAAAACCTGACAAACGGTGCACTTCGTAAGTCGATGCTGATGTACGCAGTATCATTCGGCGTCGGCTGCGCCATCGCCCTTGGCGTGTGCAAGATCCTGTTTGATATTCCCATCGTCTGGTTTCTGGTAGCGGGCTATGCCATAGCCGTTATATTAACGTCCGTTTCAACCGAAGAATTTGTCAATATCGCATGGGACAGTGCCGGGGTAACCACCGGCCCAGTAACGGTACCGCTAGTGTTGGCACTGGGTCTGGGCTTTGGCGATGCGGTCAGCGCAATCGAAGGTTTTGGCATTCTAGCAATGGCATCGGTCTGTCCCATCATCGCGGTGCTCGTCACCGGCCAGTACGCAAATTGGGTCGCGCGGCGTCGATCTGATTTCGAGTACTCGAGACCCGATACCCAGGAAGCAACATAGTGGCCAAGAGAGAGATTACCGTCCTCACTGATGCGTCATTAATTACCTGTATCGTCCAGCGGGGTGTTGCCGACACCGTCGTGCGTGCCGCCTCTGAAGGTGGGGCGCAAGGTGCCACCATTTGCTTTGCGCGCGGTACAGGCGTGCGCGAACGGCTGGGGATACTGGGTCTCGCTGTGTCAGTTGAGAAAGAAATCGTGAATATCATCGTTGCCAATGATCAGCTCGATCATATTTTTGAGAAGATATATTTAGCGGCCAAGCTGGATACCCCGGGTATGGGACTTCTCTACGTCACACCTCTAGAAAAGATGGCAACCTATATTCCACCCGATATCGAAGAGCGATTTGCCCCGTAGTCCGCTTGCAGCAAGACCATGAAAGCTTCAACTTCACAAAAACTGCTTACGTGCATCTTACCCAAGGGTAAAAGCTTGCATGTGATCGAAACGCTGAAGAACGAAACGGGGATTATCACTACTAATTTCAGTTTAGCGCGCGCAACCGGTCGTATGATGCATCGAGAGCTTGCCCAGACAGAGAAAGAGGTTCTGACCCTGGTTGTTGAAGACATTCGGGCCGATGAGCTATTCGAATTTATTTACCGCGTAGCGGAGATCGGCCAGCCACAAGGCGGCATAATCTATCAAACGGACTTAAGTGCCGCCACGAGCTACACATTACCGGATTTACCACAAGAACAATAAATTACTCGGTCGTCATTCTCGGTCTGCTAGCTGGCGGTCAAACCGACCCGAGCGAGGAATCTGCATGGTCCTGAAACTAGTGTGCTGCGATCTACGACAGCACCTCTCTAGGGGGTCGTCCTCCCTATCGGTAGCTTGCTCGTATAACGGCTTGGCGACTAATGCGAACGCATCCAGCATTTCCGAGTCTAAATTAGTGTAGAGGCTCACCGAATCTTTCGGCGAACGCTGTGTGCGCACATCGATTTAATAAGCTTTCTATGGCGGTCTTGAGTAAACGCTTCACCCAAACGCAGACGTTGAAATATTTATGCCTCAATGTCGGCAGTGTGGTCTTGCCTATCGATCCCCAACCTCTGAGTTCAGCCAATGGAGACGTCCGTATTCGCTTAGATCAACAGCAAATGAACGAAGCATCGGTTTTTGCCTATCGCTGTGCGGTTACGGCTAAGCCCTTGGTGCGGCGCGGGCATCTGTAATTGGATTTTTCGAAATTCGTTGTGGCGGGTCTTTGCCGTTACAATCGTAGCCCATGGACGCTCACCAAGATCCGCTGACGCTACTCCAGCGCATATTCGGCTACCAGTCGTTCCGACCGTATCAGCAGGAAATCATTGAGGATCTTATTCGCGGCGCCGACGCTTTCGTGTTAATGCCAACGGGAGGCGGCAAATCGCTCTGTTACCAGATTCCGGCGCTGATTAGACAAGGCGTGGCGATCGTCGTTTCCCCTTTGATTTCGCTCATGAAGGACCAGGTCGACGCGCTCCGAGGCAATGGCGTTTCGGCCGCCTATTTCAATTCGAGCCTCACACCCCAACAGTCCCGTGAGGTCCTGGCGAGACTGCACGACCGAAAGCTCGGCCTGCTGTATATGGCACCCGAAAAACTCATGCAACCCACGTTCCTGCAGCAGCTGCGCGATGTCGATATCGCACTCATTGCCATTGACGAGGCCCACTGCGTTTCTCAGTGGGGGCACGATTTCCGGCCCGAGTACGTGCAACTTGGAGCGCTGCGAACGCATTTCCCCGGCGTGCCGATGATCGCGCTGACCGCTACCGCCGACCCCCAGACGCGGGGTGATGCCGCACTGCGACTTGGTTTGTCCCGCGCCAAGCGCTACGTTGCCGGGTTTGACCGCCCGAACATCCGTTACACGGTACTCGAAAAAAACCGGCCGTTCGATCAACTCACGACGTTTCTCGCGCCGCGGAGCAAGGAGGCCGGCATTGTCTATGCGCTCACCCGCAAACGCGTCGAGAATCTGGCGCAGCGCCTCGCCGCCCGCGGCATCGCTGCGGCCGCCTATCACGCCGGCCTGCCGAACGAGCAACGCCAAGCTGTGCAAGAGGCGTTTATCAAGGATGAGCTGGATACGGTCGTGGCCACAGTGGCTTTCGGCATGGGCATCGACAAACCCAACGTGCGCTTCGTCATACACTTCGACCTGCCCAAGAACATCGAGGGCTACTATCAGGAAACCGGACGCGCGGGCCGCGACGGTCTCTCCTCGGAGGCCCTGCTCCTGTATGGCATGCAGGACGTCGTCTTAATCCGAAGTTTGTTGGAACGTTCCGAAAACGCGGACCAGAAACGCATCGAGCTGCAGAAGTTGAGCGCGATGGTCGATTTTGCCGAGGCCCTCACTTGTCGACGGCGCGTCTTGCTCGGTTATTTCGGCGAGCACCTGACGAGCGACTGCGGGAACTGCGACGTCTGTCTGAATTCGCCGGAGCGCTTCGACGCCACAGAGGATGCACAAAAGGCCTTGTCCTGTGTTTATCGCGTCGGTCAACGATTCGGCGTCAAACATGTTATCGACGTACTCAGGGGCGCACAAAACGAACGAATGCGGCGGCTTCGACACGACCAACTGTCGACCTTCGCCATCGGCTCAGACCGAAGTGAAGCGGAATGGGGCAGCATCCTGCGCCAGCTCATTCACCGCGGCTTCCTGGTCCAGGACTTCTCCAAGTATGGGGTGCTGAAGCTGACAGACCGGTCCCGTCCGTTGCTCAAGGGAGAAGTCAAGTTGGAGCTGGCACGTCCACGGGTCCACGCAACGCCGGAGAAAAAGCGTCCGCGAAAATTGGATGCTTCAGAACAGCCATACGATGAAGATCTGTTCGAAAAACTTCGTGCACTGCGCACTCGGCTTGCTCGTGAGCAGGGTGTGCCGCCGTATGTCGTGTTTGGTGATGCTACCCTGATGCATATGGCTCGAAATAAGCCACACGACCCAGAGGGTCTGCTGGCGATCACCGGTGTAGGGGACCACAAGCTTTCGCGCTACGGTGAAGATTTTCTAGCAGCGATCAATGAATACTGTCATCGAACGATCGATCCGGAAAGAACAACGACTCCCCTTCTATCAACGTGATGGGGGAGGAGGAACCTGTGGTGGCGATATCGGGCCACCTGAGCAAGAGCGCAGACGAGGCCGATCTGGCACGGGCCAAAGCAATGATCAATCAGGTCATTGGAAAGTTGTGACGACGTCGGTCACGGTTTCAATGTAAACGATGAAATTCGTGCTTCGAAGTCACTGCTTCGAGTTAATTAATGTCAGTATGGACCATTGTCGACAGCATGAAACTTCTGCCTGTGCCAGGGGATGATCGATAGGGCCAGACTCGATTGATTTACTCGTTTCTGGTCACCTGAAAATATATCATTTACGAGACTGTATTAAATTCGTCACTGATCGCGTCGACCTCGATATGTTGACAAAGCCTTGGATTGCCATCACCGGACCAAATGCCGTGCTACGAGTCGTAAATAGATCCGCGAGCGCACTGATGCTGGCGCTGCTGTTACTGCCAGTTGCCGCCCGTGCCATGAGCTACGATGAGGCGCGCCATTTGCTGGCGCGCACGGGTTTTGGCGGCACATCCGTGCAGATCGAGGCGCTTCGCCGCCTGCCGTATACACAAGGTGTGACGCAACTGTTGCATGATACGCACGGTGCCGCGCTAAACCCGCCGCCGGCATGGGCAAACGAGCCGCCGCCGGATTTCCGCCAGTTGAAGAGCATGAGTCAAGGGCAGCGCAAACAGTTTCGCCAACAGCGGCGCGAGCAGGGTATCGAGCTCAAGACCTGGTGGTATGGTGAAATGATTACCACGCCCAGCGCCGTTACCGAGCGTATGACCGTTTTCTGGCACAATCACTTCACTTCGAGTCTGCGCAAGGTCAAACGGCCGACGCTGATGTACCGTCAAAATGTGCTGTTGCGCCGCCACGCATTGGGTAACTTCCGCGAACTGTTGCACGCCGTTGCCAAGGACCCGGCCATGGTTTTGTATCTGGACAATCAAACCAATCGCAAGGATAAGCCGAATGAAAACTATACGCGTGAGCTACTCGAGCTTTATACGCTCGGCAAAGGCCACTATAGCGAACGCGATGTGAAAGAGGCGGCGCGCGCCTTTACCGGCTGGATGGTGAATCTCCGCACCGGGCAGTTTCGCTTCAATGCACGACGGCACGATAAAGGAACAAAGCATTTCTTGGGCCGCCGTGGATCGTTTGATGGTGATGACATACTTGAAATCCTTCTCGAACAATCTCAGGTGGCGGTCTTTATAACCGCCAAACTTTGGCGCGAGTTTATCTCCGACACACCAAACAAGCAGGAGCTAACGCGTCTCGCCGCCATCTTCAGGGACAGTAATTACCAGTGCTGCAGGCGCTGCTACTGTCGCCGTATTTCCGGGTACCCGAGAATCGCGGCACTCTGGTCAAGTCGCCGGTCGAGCTGATCGTCGGCACCGCGCGATTGTTTGACGTTCACCCGAATGAGCCGCGGCGTCTCGCTCGCCTGGGGCGCAATCTTGGTCAGGACCTGTTCAACCCGCCCAACGTCAAGGGCTGGCCGGGAGGTAACGCCTGGATCAGCACCAGCACGCTAGCCACCCGCCAGCAGTTCCTTGGGCGACTGCTGCGCGGACGCGAGATGTCACAGCAGCAAAACCCGCCCGGCGCACAGCTCAACATGAGGAAACCACAGGAGATGTTGCCGGCGGCTGGTCTGCCCACGGGCCTCAGCAACAAGCAACTCGAGCGGCTCGTGCTGCCAATCCCACCGGTCCAGCCTGTTCCGGACGATCTCGATCTACATGCGCGAATCACATATCTGGTGTTGGACCCGGTGTATCAGTTGAAGTGAAGGCCTAATCGTGAAACGTCGAGATTTTCTACAGCTAGCCGGTGTCGCATCATTGACGATGACGTTTCCCGCAATTGCCGGAATTACGCCGCGTCCGCCGCGGTGGGATCGCACCCTAGTATTGCTCGAGCTCAACGGCGGCAACGACGGTCTTAATACCGTGGTCCCTTATACCGACCCACAGTACTACCGGCTGCGGCCGCAGTTGGCGATCGCTCGCGACAGTCTGTTACCGCTTTCGCAAAAACTGGCTTTGAACCCGGCACTCGAGGCGCTCATGCCGGCCTGGAACGACAACGAACTCGGCATCATATTGGGTGTCGGCTATGCCAGGCCCAACCGCTCGCACTTTCGCTCCATCGAAATCTGGGAAACCGGATCGGACAGCGACGAGGTGTTACAGCAAGGTTGGCTCGCTCGTCTATTCTCGCAGACGCCACCGCCCCGCGCCTACGCCGCCGACGGCATCGTTATCGGGCGCGCACCTGGGCCACTGCAGGGTGGCGGTACGCGCACTGTCATTATGCGCGATGCACAACAAATCATTCGCCAGGCGCAGAGCGTACAGGCGGCATCGAGTGCGGTCGGCAACGCTGCACTATCACACATACTCAACGTACAGCGTGACCTCTACCAGGCCTCCTCGGTGCTACGACAAAAGCTTGCGCGCGCGCCGCAGCTTGATGTCGCGTTTCCCAACACCCGTATCGGACGCCAGCTCGAAACGGCAGCCACACTACTGGCGAGCGACGTGCCGGTACCGGTAATCAAGGTCTCGCATGGCAGCTTCGATACTCACAGTCAGCAACGCGGCCAACAGGACCGTCGACTGGCTGCACTGGCTGCGGCCCTGATGGCGTTTCGTCAGGCGATGTTATCTGCTCGGTTGTGGGACCGCGTATTAGTACTGAGCTATTCGGAGTTTGGACGGCGGGCCGCCGAAAACGGTAGTCACGGCACCGACCATGGCACTGCGGCGCCGCATTTCGTGATCGGGGGTCGTGTTAAGGGCGGGTTTTATGGCGAGCAACCCTCACTGACACAACTACTCGATGGCGATCTACAGCATCATGTAGATTATCGTAGTCTTTATGCTACTGTTGCGCGCAGTTGGTGGCAGCTACGTGATGATCCCTTCAGCCGCGCCTACCCGCCGCTCGACTGCTTGAGCTAGCCCAAACCTTGCAACGAGCCGGTCGCTACGATTAATGCGCTAGCACCCATCGCTGGATTAGGTGAGGTCGACGCGCGCACGTTGTTTGCACCAACCATACACGCTGTCATGTGCTTCGACGAAGACAATAGTCATGCCAGCGGGGAACATGATGTTACTCAGGCTGCGCGATACGAATCTAACCAAGAACTGCGAAAACCTCGGCTTGCCCGTCCCCCTATCTCGATCTTAAATTGGCCGTAGTCGGCCACCCTTTCGCTGGCTCATTCATCGTAGGCCGTCCCCGCATTGTCCTCGACTAGGCGGAACCGCATGGCCCACGGCATAACGGACAAAGCTCGACACGTCCGGTGCACGGCGGGTGCGCAATTGTCGCTGTGAAAACGTGATTGCCAATACCCTGTGGTTGACTCAGATCAAAGCGGACCGGCGGAAATAGCGGTAGTTTGCTTAACTGACAGAAAAAGTGGGGAAATAACAAACGTCGATGACTTCTAGTGCCACCACCGATCGTCAGCCTCCCCTCTTCAACGCCAAGCCGATTCTCAACGAGATCCGTCATGGCCTGGATCGGCTGCTGGGTGGCGGTAATGTCACCATTATCGACCTACAACGGATCCCGTTCGGTGTCGACGATGAGCGGTACCTGCGAGACGCGCTCGGTGATGGTGAGGTGCATGCGACCGTCAACACCCTGGGTAAAAGTACAGTGCAAGAGACCGGTGTCGCCGGTGTGTGGTGGATCACCCATTACGACGAAATGGGTGCCGTTCTCGGTAAGTTTGTTGAAGTCACGACCATTCCTGAGGTCCTCAAGTCACAGCGCCAAGACATCGTGCGGGGGCTGCACAAGTTGAGCACGAGCCTCGGGGCCGATCAACCTACAACAACTGCCCAGGAGTAACAATGGCCAAGCCAAAAACCCTCGCTGAGCATCTGGAGTGTCACGAAGTCAGCCGGCGCGGATTCCTCAAATTCTGCACGCTCACGACTTCGATACTGGCGCTGCCGCCCTCAATGATCCCGACGGTAGCCCGCGCGCTGGAAAAGGCGCGTCGACCCTCGGTCATCTGGCTATCGTTCCAGGAGTGCACGGGATGCACCGAATCGCTGACCCGCTCCCATTCCCCGACTCTCGAGAATCTCATCTTCAATTACCTCTCGCTGGACTACCATCACACGTTACAGGCCGCGTCCGGGGAAGCCGCAGAACAGGCCAGAGCGGCAGCGATGGCCGACAACTACGGACAGTATTTAGTAGCGGTGGACGGATCGATTCCGGTGAAAGATGGGGGCGTGTATTCCACCATCGCCGGCATCAGTAACCTCGAGATGTTGAAACAAACGGTTGAGGGCGCGGCCGCGGTGATTGCCATCGGCTCGTGCGCGGCATTCGGTGGATTGCCCCACGCGCATCCCAACCCCACCGGTGCGGTACCGGTGCAAGAGCTGGTGCACGACAAACCGGTCGTTAATGTCTCCGGATGCCCGCCGATTCCGGTGGTGATTTCCGGGGTGCTGGCCCACTATCTCACGTTCGGTCGCATTCCGGACCTCGACGGCTACGGGCGGCCGCTGTCTTTTTTCGGCACCAGCATCCACGACCGTTGTTATCGACGACCGTTCTATAACAAGGGGCTGTTCGCGGAGACGTTTGACGACGAGGGCGCAAAAAATGGCTGGTGTCTGTTCAAACTCGGCTGTAAGGGACCGACCTCCTACAACGCCTGTGCCACCGCGAAATGGAATCAAGGAACCAGCTTCCCGATCCAATCGGGACATGGCTGCATCGGCTGTTCAGAGCCCCACTTCTGGGATGCGGGGGGCTTTTATCAGCCGCTGTCCGCGGGCATCGGCGGCGTTGGGACACTGGCCGGGGTGGCCGTGGTAGCCGGCGCCGCCGCGGGCACCGCGGCCGGGCTCGTGCATCATGCCAAACGAAAACAAGCCCAACGTCAACACGAAAAAGTCACCGTTGCTGACCTCAAGGAGACGGGCTCATGACTAACGTCGAATTGTTGATCTGGGTCCGTGGACCTGGACTGCAGCTCTCACTCGCTGCTTTCATCCTGGGCATGACTTACCGGATACTGCAGACCTATTTCCTGGGACGGGCCAAGAACCTGGCGGAACCACGTGGGTCACAGTGGCTTCACGGCATGAAGACCATCTGGTGGCGCTCATTTTTTCATCCCGGCATGACCATCCGCGGCTATTTCACGATTATCAGCGGCTACACGTTCCATCTCGGATTCATCATCACGTTGCTGTTTTTCGATCAGCATATCGAACTGTTCAAGAGTTGGACCGGATTGTCGTGGCCGGCATTACCCGCCGTGTTGGGGATCGCCGCGCTGGTCGCGGTGTTGGTGGACCGCATTGCCGATCCGGTTCGATATCTGTTATCGGACTATCAAGACTATCTGTGTTGGTCGTTGACCGTCCTGCCACTGGTGACCGGCCTGCTGCTGGTGTACAAAATTTGGTTGCCATACACAAGTTTGTTAGTGGTTCACATCATCAGTTTCGAGATTCTGCTGGTGGCGATCCCGTTCACCAAGTTGAGTCACGTGTTCACCATATTCATCGCCCGCTGGTACAACGGAGCGATCGCCGGTTACAAGGGGGTTCAGTCATGACCGTATCGGTAGAACGGGGTATTCAGACCTTGAAGGAGCATATCGATGCGCCGGTGGCATCGTTCTTCACCACCTGTGTGCACTGCGGGATGTGCGCGGACGCCTGTCTTTTCTACACCGAGACCAAAGATCCGAAATACACGCCCATCTACAAACTCAAACCATTGCGGCGGGTGTGGCATCAAGAGTACACATTCTGGGGGAAGCTGGCGGCAAAATTGGGATTGAGCAAGCCGGTCACCGCTGCCGAATTGAAGGAATGGGAAGAACTGGTTTACGACAGTTGCACCATGTGCGGGCGCTGCTCGATGACCTGCCCGGTGGGCAACGACATCACGTACATGCTTCGCAAGATGCGTGAAGGCATGGTGGCGGCGGGCTTCGCCCCCGAGGGCCTCCGGAGCGCCACCGAGCGCGCGATCAATATCGGCAGTCCCATGGGGGTCAAATTGCCGGCGCTCCAGAACCAGATCAAACACGTCGAGGCGGACACCGGGCTCAAGGTCCCGGTGGATGTCGAAGGCGCCGAATATATGGCGTTATTATCGTCGATGGAAATCATGAACTTTCCCGAGTACATCGGGGCGATTACCAAGATCTTTCACACCGCGGGTATCAGTTGGACCATCGCCTCGGACGCGTTCGAAGCGACCAACAGTGGTATACAGATCGGTTCCAGCGATCTTGCCGCCGAACTGGTCGAGCGTGTCGTTGCCGCGGCGGAGAGGCTCAAGGTGACCTATGTGATCAGCCCGGAATGCGGTCATGCGTACACGGCGTTGCGCTGGGAGGGCCCCAATCTGATCAGACGTCCCTACCCGTTCAAGGTCATCCACATTCTCGAGTTACTCGATCAATTGCGGGCGCAAAACCGTCTACCGGTAACTGGCAAGATCAAAGAAAAATTGACCTTCCACGATCCCTGTCAGATCGTTCGCCGCGGCGGTGTTGTCGATGAGCCGCGCCGTTTGCTCGATATGGTGGCGGCAGATTTCGAAGAGATGGAGGACCACGGCATCATGAACTGGTGTTGTGGTGGTGGCGGCGGCGTCAGCGCCAACGAACGGGCAACGAAACTCAAGCTGACCGCGTTCAATCGCAAACGGCATCAACTTGAAGCGCTGGGCGTAAACACCCTGGTCACCGTGTGCGCCAACTGCCGCATCACGCTGGAAGAAGGGCTGGAATTCAATAACATGGATGTTGCGGTGTTGGGTCTTGCCGAGACCTTGGCCGCGCACCTCGAGGAACAATCATCGACCTCTGCCACAACCGAAACTCAATAAAGAGATCTCATCATGAACCAACGTGTTGTCGTCGACCCCATTACCCGGATCGAAGGTCACCTTCGCATCGAGGCCACGATGGATGGGGACACCATCGCCGAGGCATACTCATCGGGAACCATGGTGCGCGGTATCGAGATCATCCTGCGTGGTCGCGACCCGCGGGATGCGTGGGCATTCGCACAGCGTATCTGCGGGGTCTGCACCCTGGTACATGGCATCGCGTCGGTGCGTGCGGTGGAAAACGCCCTGGATTATCGTATTCCCCCCAACGCCCAGTTGATCCGCAATCTGATGATTGCCGCCCAGTATGTGCATGATCATGTCATGCACTTCTATCACCTGCACGCGTTGGACTGGGTTGATGTCGTATCGGCATTGCAAGCCGATCCAAAAACGACTTCAGAACTCGCCCAGTCCATCAGTAACTACGCTAAATCCTCGCCGGGCTACTTCGCCGACACGCAAAAGAAACTCAAGCGTTTTGTCGAGAGTGGACAGCTGGGTATTTTCGCCAACGCGTATTGGGGCCATCCCGGCTACAAACTGCCGCCGGAGGCCAACCTGATGGCGGTGTCCCATTACTTGGAGGCGTTGGCGTGGCAGCGGGATGTCGCCAAGTTACACACCATTTTCGGGGGCAAAAATCCCCACCCCAACTTTCTGGTCGGCGGTGTGCCCAGCCCCATCGATCTCAACTCCGATTCCGCCATCAATACCAAGATATTGGCCGAGGTCCAGAACGTCATTACCCAGATGCGGGAGTTCGTGGATCAAGTCTACGTGCCCGACACGTTGGCGATCGCCGCATTTTACAAGGATTGGGGCGGCCGCGGCGAGGGCGTCGGCAACTTTCTCACCTATGGGGATTTTCCTGAAAAAGGCATCGACGACCCGGATTCGTATTTGATCCCCGCCGGCGCCATTTTGAACCGGGATTTATCCACCGTGCACGAGGTGGACTTGCACGCCAAGGAACAGATTCAGGAATATATCGCCCACTCTTGGTATAAGTACGATTCTGGAAAGAACGAAGGGTTACATCCCTATGACGGTGAAACCAATATCCACCACACCGGACCCACACCACCGTACGAACACCTCGACGTCGAAAAGTCCTATTCGTGGCTCAAATCGCCCCGATGGCAAGGCGCAGCCATGGAGGTCGGTCCGCTGGCGCGGGTGTTGATGCTGTACGCGCGTGGACACGCGCAAACCAAAGAATTGGTCGACATGACCCTCAAACGACTGGACATCCCGGTCACGGCCCTGTTTTCCACCCTCGGGCGCACCGCGGCGCGCACCCTGGAGACGAAGATCATCGGCGATACCATGCAGACGTGGTATGACCATCTTATTGCCAATATAAAGGCCGGCGACACCAAGACATTCGACGAAACGCTGTGGGAACCTTCCACTTGGCCCAGTCACGCCCGCGGCGCAGGCTTCATGGAAGCGCCACGTGGTGCATTGGCGCATTGGATTGTGATCAAGGACGGCAAGATCGACAATTATCAGGCGGTGGTGCCCAGCACCTGGAACGCCGGCCCCCGTGATGCGCAAGGCACGCCCGGTCCCTATGAAGCGGCGCTGGTCGGCCACAACCTGCACGATCCCAAAAAACCCCTGGAGATCCTGCGCACCATCCACAGCTTTGATCCCTGTATCGCGTGCGCGGTCCACGTCATCGACCCCAACGGCGAGGAGCTCGTCAAGGTCAGTGTGTCTTAAAGCAACGGCGCCCGAAGACGCCGCTGATCTTTGGTTGTGTGGTCCAGGTTCTTCGCTCATTGCTGTCTGCCGCGAAGATCCCAGCCGACTAGCCTGCATATTGCACCAAGGATCCCGGCTGATGGCGAACCGACTTGTCCTGCGCATAGTTCCCCTGCTGTGCGGGGACAAGCGCCGCCCTGGTGCGACACCCATTGCCGGCTATGGGTAGAGTAAAGGGCAAGTCCGGACGCTCGAGACTCAGCCTGCGCCGGGATAGTCCCGCCTTTATATCATGGTCTGCACCGGAGAGCCCCGCAGCGTCTCTTCGATGAAATGGAGACATCCGAGTCTCCAGGTTGCTTAGCAAGAATAAAGGCCGGACGCCTTGGTACAATACGCAGGCAGAGCCCCGCCAAACCATCTAGCCCCAAAACGCACCAGCTTACCTAGTAAGGTCCTCGCGGTGTTCGTCGGCGGGGATTAAATTTTTTTGATTCGTGACCATAAAACGTACCATTATAGGGTGTAGTATGACCGGCGTATTGAGAGCAACGACATGAATGACAAACGGCACGATATGACGCGCCCGCCCGATCTGAAACATGGTCAATTTTCAGGTCCGCGGCGCATTCGACGCCCCGCCTACGTCGATCTTTTGCCCCCCTGTAACAAGGCGTGCCCGGCGGGGGAAAACATTCAAGGCTGGCTGACCCATGCCCAGCAGGGCCAATTGGAGGAGGCGTGGCAGATTCTCATGGCGGATAATCCCATGCCTGGTGTGCACGGGCGGGTCTGTTATCACCCATGTGAAAATGAATGCAACCGCAAGCGCTTGGACGCCACCGTCAGTATCCACGCCGTGGAGCGCTTTCTCGGCGACAAGGCGCTCGAAAATGGCTGGAAGGTACGCGCCGAGGCTAAACCTACCGGAAAACGTGTGTTGATCGTCGGCGCCGGCCCGAGTGGATTGTCTGCGGCCTACCACCTGGCGCGCATGGGACACAGTGTGGAAATTCATGAAGCGGGTCCGGTGGCAGGCGGCATGATGCATTTCGGCATTCCTAAGTACCGTCTACCCAGAGACATTCTCGATGCCGAGGTTCAGCGTATTGAAACGCTGGGCGTGAACATTGCACTCAATCACAAGGTTGAAGACTTGCTCGCGGAGAAGGAAGAAGGTGGCTTTGACGCGTTGTTTGTTGCGGTGGGTGCGCACTTGAGTAAACGCACCGACATTCCTGCGCGTGACGCCGGCAAGATGCTGGACGCGGTCAACTTCCTGCGTGATGTGGAAACCGGCACGGCACCCAAACTCGGCCGTCGCGTGGCAATCTACGGAGGCGGTAACACGGCAATGGACGCAGCACGAGTCGCTAAACGACTGGGGATTGACGATGCGCTGATCATCTATCGGCGCGACCGTGCCCACATGCCCGCCCACGATGCCGAAGCGGACGAGGCCCTGCAAGAAGGGGTCAAAATTCATTGGCTGCGTACCATCAGGGAGATCGACCAAAGCACGTTTACCGTCGAAGCGATGCAGATAGACGAGAACGGTCGACCACAGCCCACCGGCGAACTGGAGACGCTGGAAGCGGACACGCTCATTCTCGCGCTGGGACAAGATGTGGAAACGGCTTTTTTGAAGAATGTGCCGAACTTGACGTTCCATAAAGACGGCACAGTAGAGGTCGATGACCACTTGATGACAGGTTATGCTGGACTGTTTGCGGGGGGCGACATGGTGCCCTCCGAGCGCACGGTCACGGTCGCCGTTGGACACGGTAAGAAGGCCGCACGCCACATCGATGCTTACCTCAAGGGGACATCCTATACCTCACCAGCAAAACATGATCTGGCCGGCTTCGACAAGTTACACGTGTGGTACTTTACCGACGCCGCCCAGCGGCCGCAAAAACACCTCGATATCAAGGAGCGGCTAACCAGTTTCGATGAGGTGGTGAGTGGCTTATCCGAAAAACAGGCCGTGTATGAGGCACGGCGATGCTTATCTTGCGGAAACTGTTTCGAATGTGACGGCTGTTATGCCGCGTGCCCGGAAGATGCCGTTATCAAACTCGGTCCCGGAAAGCGTTACCGCTTCGACTACGATCACTGCACTGGCTGTGCGATCTGTTTTGAACAGTGTCCTTGCCATGCCATTGATATGGTTCCCGAACCCAGTTGAGTGCGTTTGCAAGGCCTTTACAAGCGCATGCGCCAAGAAATCGCCGTACCCAATTTCCAGTTATCATAGACGCTGATGAAAGCACAGCACATAATCTTTGACGGCAACGAAGCGGCCGCTTATGTAGCGTATAAAACCAATGAAATTTGCGCCATCTATCCGATCACACCATCTTCGACGATGGGGGAATTGGCCGACCAGTGGACTACCGAGAGCAGAAAAAACATCTGGGACAATGTGCCGGTAGTCGTGGAGATGCAAAGTGAAGGCGGCGCTGCTGGCACCGTTCATGGGGCGCTGCAGACCGGCGCGCTGAGCACCACATTCACGGCATCTCAAGGGCTGTTGTTGATGATTCCCAATATGTACAAGATTGCCGGCGAACTCACGTCCACGGTGTTCCACGTCGCCGCGCGATCATTAGCCACTCAGGGACTGTCTATTTTTGGCGATCACTCCGATGTGATGGCAATAAAGTCTACCGGGTTTGCCCTGCTTGCCTCCGGCTCGGTACAGGAGGCACATGATCTCGCGCTTGTTGCCCAGGCCGCCACCCTCGAGGCGCGCATTCCGTTCGTGCATTTTTTCGATGGGTTCCGCACATCACACGAAGTAAACAAGATTACGTTGCTATCTGATGACGAAATCATGGCGATGATTCCCGATGATTTAGTGCTTGCCCATCGGGCACGCGGCCTTAATCCGGATCATCCTTTTATCCGTGGCACCGCACAAAACCCAGACGTGTATTTTCAGGGCCGTGAGACAGTGAATTCTTTCTATCGTGATACGCCGGGGATAGTGCAAGCAAAAATGGATCGATTCACAGAGCTCACCGGACGTCCGTACTCCCTTTTCGAGTATCACGGACACCCCGAGGCCGAACGCGTGATTGTCATCATGGGATCGGGCGTAGAGGCCGTACGCGAGACCGTTGATTTCTTGCAAGAAACTGGCGACAAAGTAGGCGTCGTCCAAGTGCGCTTGTACCGGCCGTTTTCCGCCAAGCACTTTATGACGGCGTTTCCGGCCACGACCAAGGCCATCGCGGTGTTGGACCGGAGCAAGGACCCGGCTGCCAACGGCGAACCGCTATACGTTGACGTGGTCACCGTGTTATCGGAGGCGTTTTCGGACGGGACCCTACCGTGGGCGGCCTTGCCCCGGGTGGTCGGTGGGCGTTATGGCCTTTCCTCCAAAGAGTTCACCCCTGCCATGGTCAAAGGGATATATGAAGAATTGTCCAACAGCGCACCCAAGAATCATTTCACCATCGGTATTCAAGACGACCTGACGCATACCAGTCTCGACTACGACCCGGAGTTCATTATCGAACCCGACACCACAGTGCGCGCTATGTTTTTCGGGCTCGGCGCCGACGGTACGGTAAGCGCCAACAAGAACAGCATCAAGATTATCGGTGAAGATCCGCGTTTTTATGCGCAAGGCTATTTTGTCTACGATTCCAAGAAATCCGGATCGCAGACCGTGTCGCACCTGCGCTTTGGACCTGAGCCGATTCGATCTACCTATCTCGTGCAGTCAGCCAATTTTATCGGCTGCCATCAATTCAATTTTCTTGAATCGGCGGATGTGCTGGCGCGCGCTGCGCCCGGGGCCACATTCTTATTGAATAGCCCCCACGGTCCAAATGAGGTGTGGGGGGCTCTACCTCGATTCGTGCAACAGCAAATAATAGACAAGAAAATTTCCCTTTATGTTATTGACGCCTACAAAGTGGCACGTGATGCCGGAATGGGAACCCGCATCAACACGATCATGCAAACATGCTTCTTTGCGGTCTCGAATGTCCTGCCAAGGGACGAAGCCATTGCGAAAATCAAGGATACGATCAGAAAAACCTATCTCAAGAAGGGCGAGGAAGTCGTCCGCAAGAATTTTCAAGCTGTTGATGAGACTCTAACCAATCTACATGCGGTAACGGTCCCCACGCAGGCCACTAGCTCTATAACAAGGCGCGAAATCGTGCCTGCCAATGCACCGGACTTCGTACGCAATGTCACCGCGTTGATGATGGACGGACGCGGAGACGAGTTACCGGTGAGCATGCTACCCAATGACGGTACCTATCCTAGCGGCACCGCCGCATGGGAAAAGCGTAACATCTCGATGTTCGTACCGGTGTGGGAACCAGACATCTGCATCCAGTGCGGCAATTGTGGTCTGGTATGTCCACACAGCGTTATACGCTCGAAGTTCTTTAATAAATCACAGCTCCGATCGGCGCCGTCCTCGTTCAGGTCCGCCGCGCTCAGTGGGCGTGGATTTCCAGATGTGTACTACACGCTGCAAGTGTATGTGGAGGACTGCACGGGTTGTACCCTATGCGTGGAAGTCTGCCCGGCGAAGAGTAAAGAGAAAAGCGGTGTGAAAGCGATTAATATGCGCCCCAACGAGCCTGACCTGGAGTCTGAACGCAACAACATCGCCTTTTTCCAAGATCTTCCGGACAACGATCGTGGACGTGTCGATTTTAGTACCGTGCGCGGGGTGCAGTATTTGCAACCGCTGTTTGAATTTTCGGGGGCTTGCGCCGGATGCGGTGAAACACCCTACCTCAAGCTGCTGTCGCAACTATTCGGAGATCGCTTGCTGATCGCCAATGCGACCGGTTGTTCCTCGATTTACGGTGGCAATCTCCCCACGACACCGTGGGCAGTGAACCAGGAAGGACGTGGGCCGGCTTGGTCGAACTCGCTGTTTGAGGATAACGCAGAATTTGGTCTTGGTTTCCAGTTGACGGCGGAGAAACATCGCGCGGTCGCTTATCAACTGCTTCAGGAAATGCGGTTGACACTTGGCGCTGACTTCGTTGATGACATCTTGTCTGCAACACAAAACGAGGAGTCGGAGATCCGTGCACAACGTGCGCGTGTGGGCGAGCTCAAGCAACGGTTGGAAAGTCTGAATGACGAGACGGCGATGCGCCTTCTGTCTCTGGCAGATCAACTTGTGCGCCGCAGCGTGTGGCTCGTTGGCGGGGACGGATGGGCCTATGACATCGGTGCCGGCGGACTCGATCACGTACTCTCCATGGATCGCGACGTGAATGTTTTAGTATTAGACACCGAAGTTTATTCGAATACCGGCGGACAAATGTCGAAATCGACGCCACTCGCTGCGGTGGCAAAATTTGCCGTTGGCGGTAAGATAGTCGGCAAGAAAGATCTTGCGCTTCAGGCCATCTCTTATGGTCATGTCTATGTCGCACGGATTGCCCTCGGCGCCAATCCGCAACAAACGCTGCTCGCATTTCGTGAAGCGGAAACCTATAAAGGTCCATCGCTCATCCTTGCCTACAGTCCTTGTATCGCTCACGGGATCAATATGGAGCATGGACTACGACAGCAGAAGCTTGCTGTGGAAAGTGGTTACTGGCCGTTGATGCGTTACAACCCGGATCTGCGTCACGAAGAGAGAAATCCTTTCATGCTGGACTCTCCGCGTCCCACGATTCCTCTTAAGGACTATGCATATAAGGAACTACGTTACGACATACTGCGGCGGACCAATCCCGATCAAGCCGATCGGCTGATGAAATTGGCACAAGAAAACGTGAATTTGAAATGGCGCGTGTACGAGGAAATGGCTACCAGGGGTGATCCAGAATATCACTTCGGCAAACCAAACTAATCGAAACGCTCCCCTCTAATGCAAACAAACATCGAAGTTGCCTGAGAATCTCCGGAGTACCTAATCATGGATTTGCACACTACCTACATGGGCATGAAGTTGAAGCACCCAATCATCGCCTCGGCATCACCGCTAACCGAAGAAGTCGACAATATCAAGCGGATGGAAGATGCCGGTGCCTCAGCGGTGGTGATGTTCTCACTGTTCGAGGAACAGCTCCAGCATGAATCCGCTGCCATGGAGCATTTCATGTCATACGGGACGAACAGTTTCGCGGAAGCGCTGAGCTACTTCCCAGCGGTCGAGGAGTACCGTGCGGGCCCTGAACGTTACCTCGACATTCTGCGCCGCGCATCCGAGGCAGTGGACATTCCCGTTATTGGAAGCTTGAACGGTATCACCGACGAAGGTTGGATCGACTATGCCAAAAATATGGAACAGGCAGGAGCCCACGGTATAGAACTCAACATCTATTACATTCCCGCCGACATCAACATTTCCGGACAAGAAGTTGAACAACGTTACGTGGATATTGCCAAACATGTAAAGGCATCGGTCTCTATTCCAGTCGCATTCAAGCTCAGCGCGTATTTCAGCTCGGTGGGACACCTGGCCAAACAACTCGATGAGGCAGGCGCCGACGCGTTGGTACTTTTCAACCGTTTTTGGCAACCGGACTTTGACATCGACCAACGCGAGATTGTGCACAACCTGGACCTGAGCCGGTCGGGCCAGATTCGCTTGCGTCTGCTCTGGATTGCGCTGCTCTATGGCCGCGTCAAGGCGTCACTAGGTGCCACCACGGGTGTATATAGCCATGTTGAAGTGATCAAGTACCTTATGGCTGGCGCCGACGCCGTGATGACCACCTCGGCACTGCTTAAAAATGGCATCGCGTTTTTGACTACACTTCACGACCAACTGAAACAATGGATGGAGGAAAACGAGTACAGTTCGGTCGCACAGATGAAGGGCTCCATGAGCCAACAGCACGTTGCAGATCCCACCGCGTTCGAGCGTGCCAACTACATCAAGATCTTAGAAAGCTACAAGAGTTCCTACGCACTGTAAGCGGTTCGCGATCGTCGTCACGCGGATCCGCCGGCATGCCTGGGTCCGTGTTGATGCCGACTCAATGAGACGCCTGGCCCGGCGCTGGCTCGATCCCGAACGCCGGAACTTGCGCTTCACTCAACGCATAGCTATGGCTATGTTTTTCGCTCCAGCGCGGTATCCAGCCGCCCGACGCTGCGACTACGCGCAGGACAAGTCCGGTCACCAGCTTCCGGGATCGTTGATCAATATACGGGCTGCCTAAACTGAGTCCAGCGTCGGCCACGTGACGCCGCAGGGGCACGCGAATCTCTATATGTTGCGTGACCACAAATCGGGAGCCAAACAACCCATGCTGACCCGGAATCACCCCGACAATAAGCATTGAAAACATATATATCTCAGTTATTTATAGAATGTACCGGGGAGAAAGTTGTATTGCGTTGATTATTCAAGATTTTACTGCTACCTTGCTAGTTGACCGCGGTAAAAAAAGCAATCCATGGCATCAGTAATGGGAGATTTGGTCCATGATTAAAACAACTAAATATTTGCTCACCAGCCTGCTCGGCCTGGCGTTGGTCGGTTCTGCCTTCGGCGCTGAGGAAGCCACATGGTTCGGTCAGAAGGCCTCGGGCAAATGGATGATCGGCGTCAAGGGCGGCACCGTCAAGAACGGTAACGATGATTTCGATGACGCGAACAATGGCGGCATTTTGTTGGGCTACCAATTTGCCCGCCCGATCGCTTTTGATGGTTCTGCGGCGATCGAATTTGAAGGCACGAGTAGTTTCGACGACGGTGACTTCGGCGGTCCGAGCACGTTTGGCGTCCCGGGCCGCTGGGACGTGGATACCTTCGGGTTGTTTTTTGCTTACCGGACACCAGGCACGGTCTACTTCAAAGGTCGACTGGGGGGGATTCAGTCCGACGTCACCACCAAGACAGCGGACGTGACACTCAGCGAAGATGACGCCAGTCTTGCCGGCAGTGCGGGGCTCGGGGTGAAGCTCGGCGAATGGGGAAATATCGAGTTGGAATGGACCGGGGACAGCGGCGACAATGATATCCAAATAATCAGCTTAGGCGGCGTGCTTCACTTCTAGGGCACACCCGACTTTTCCAGCGCAAAGCCTCCCTCAACCGGCCGCAAGGCCGGTTGTTTATTGCCAGATTCGAGCGTTATATTATTGACGCGCCTCGCGCATCAAACGCTTCATTTCACGCACCGCATCCGCGAGCCCTACCATCACCGCACGACCCACAATAGCATGCCCGATATTCAAGGTATCCAGTTCCGGGATCACCGCCACGGGTTGCACATTGTGATAGTGCAGCCCATGCCCCGCGTTTACTTGCAGCCCCAACACATGGCCTGAGGCCGCCGTTTGCTGCAGACGCGCCAATTCATTGGTCCGCTTTAATGCGGAACGTGCATCGGCATAGCGACCCGTGTGCAGCTCGATGGCTGCAGCACCGACTTTGAGTGCAGCCTCTATCTGCGCTGGCTCGGGATCGATGAATAATGAGACTTGAATACCCGCAGCTTTCAGTGACCCACAGTATTCGGACAAATACCCGAGGTTACCCGCAACGTCCACCCCCCCCTCCGTAGTCAGTTCTGCGCGCCTTTCGGGCACCAAGCAACATTCTTCTGATTTGATCTGCGTCGCGATCTTTAGCATCTCCGCGGTCGCCGCCATCTCCAGGTTCATAGGTACGGTAAGTATGGTCCTCAATCGTTCAACGTCATGATCCTGTATGTGCCGTCTATCTTCACGCAGGTGTATCGTAATACTGTCGGCACCGGCATCTTGAGCGATGAATGCGGCCTGAACGGGATCTGGATAGCGGGTACCCCTAACCTCACGCAGCGTTGCCACATGGTCGATGTTGACGCCCAAATAGATCTCTCGACTTTTAGTCATGTTCGTCCTCTCGTAACGCTGTCCGCCGCTGCGGAACGGCGGCTATCGAATATTCGGCGGCTGTGCAACACACGTTGTCCAAGTTGTCGGCTAATCATTGCACGCATCAGGCGTTTACACTCGTTTTTGATGCTTTCGTTGGCTGAGTCTTCACGTTGCAACGCAATCAAAGTCGCCCCGTCGACCACGATACCATTCTGGCTACCGTCTCCTGCCTTGATTGCGCCTAACTCTGGCACGTAACTATATTTGGCCTTCGGATCGATTGCCTGACTTGTCTTTGCGTCATACTCAAGGTTTAGGGCATACCCCAACTCGCGGAGCAGATGCTTTTCAAAAATTCGTAGCGACCATTCGTAGTCCAAAGACTGCGTAAGGCGATCGAGCACTTGCCGATAGTGGGCAAACAATCCTGTGTGAGGATCATACCGGTGCAGCAAGTACATCAAAAGTTCATTAATATAAAATCCACACAGCCGGCTATCATCCGTTAACTCGGAATACATCTGGTCTGGTTCCGCCGCTGACAGAATCGGCAAATCTCCCCGCCCCGACCAACTCAGCAACAAAGATTGAAACGGGCACAACAAGCCCCTCACCTGGGATTTTAATCGCCGTGCCCCTTTGGCCAACAAGCTCAGCCGCCCATACTCCCGTGTAAAGACTTCAACCAGCAGGCTGGACTCGCGATAGGGCCGAGTATGCAACACATAACCGGGTTGTTGGTGGACTCTCACTTGAGATCTTCGTTGTAACCCAACGCGTTCAGGGCAGCTTGATTATCAGCCCAACCACTACGCACTTTCACTCGTAATTCCAGATGCACTTGTTTCCCAAGGAATCGCTCCAGCTGTTTTCTCGCCTCAATACCAATTTGCTTCAATCGCTGTCCTTGTTTTCCAATGACGATTGCTTTATGACTTGGTTTATCCACCCACACTTGTGCCTGGAGTATGGCGATTTTGCCGCGGTCGTAGTACTCGATCAAATCTATCGCTGTGGCATAGGGTAATTCCTGACCTAACTGCCTGAATAACTGTTCCCTCACGAACTCAGCACAAATAAAGCGTTCGCCACGATCGGTCAACTGATCGACTGGAAATCCTGCATCACCAGACGGCAGGTAAAGCTTAACGGTATCCAAAAACCTATCGACGTTGTAGCCTGTTTTTGCTGATACGGGAATGGTCTCATTGAAATCAAACAATTGCCTGGACTGCTCTATCAATGGTAGTAATTCTTCTTTATTTCTGAGGCAATCTACCTTATTGATGGCCAGAATCACCGGCGTCGATGTCCCGGTAATAGTCTTGAGAACATCGCTATCCGCCGCTTGCCAACCTATGGACTCGATTACCAATACCAGTACGTCAACACCTCGGGTACTGGCAACTGCGGTACGATTAATGGTCCGGTTTATCGCTTTGCCACGCTTTGCGTTAAAGCCAGGTGTGTCAACAAAAACAGCCTGTGAATCCTTTGTGGTTTTGATCCCAAGTATTCGATGTCGTGTTGTTTGCGGCCGACGTGAAGTAATGCTGATCTTTTTTCCGACAAGACGGTTTATCAACGTCGATTTGCCAACGTTGGGGCGCCCCATCAGGGTAATGTAACCAAATCTGAAAGTTGTGCTCATTGCTCAGAAAGAGCGAAGATCGCCTGCTCCGCCGCGGATTGTTCAGCGTCTCGCCGACTTGTACCGGTTGCAGTAAAGGTCTGCTGAACACCTTCTATTCGGCACTCTACTTCAAAAGTTTGACAATGCGGTTCTCCACTGACGTTTACTATCAGATAGTTGGGTACCGCCAGACCATGTTTTTGCAGATACTCTTGCAATCGGCTTTTCGCGTCCTTGTAAGCCGTATCCGGTCGCAAGTTATCTAGATCCGGCCCGAACACGTCCAAGACGAAATCCTTACATGGTCCCAATCCCCCATCCAAATAAATCGCTCCAATAATGGCTTCAAGAGCATCAGCCAGAATCGAGTTTCTTTCATGCCCTCCGCTTTTTAGCTCCCCTTCTCCTAGAATCACAACCTGACCAAGTTCCAGACTTCGCGCAACTTGCGCGAGCGTATCCTTGCGTACAATGGCCGCGCGCATACGGCTTAGTTTGCCTTCGGTCAGATCTGGGAAACGAAAATATAGCCATTCAGCTATGATAAAGCCGAGAATGCTATCGCCAAGAAACTCGAGGCGTTCGTAATTATCTGCGCTTCGACTGCGGTGCGTTAACGCCTTTTTTAGTAACTGCGGGTCGGTGAAGCGATAATGAACCCTGGAACATATGTGTTCGTACTCATCCATTAGCGCAGGGCAATATCGGCCCTGTTCTTAAAATCAAGTAAAGCGCTGATATTGTAGACAAGCGGCACTACAACTTCATAGTCGATCGCTATAGTCATAATCTTGTCTTTCTTGTCTATTGTTAGGGACTCCTTTAGATCAACGATTTCATGCGCGTAATCGATGTACAGTATATTGTCGAGTTCTTGAATGACCTGCCGCCGAGTCATGTTGGTGATACGGGGATCTTCGACGATCTTCTCCATGGCCTCTTGTAACTTTAAATTGTCGAAATATGGAGGAAATAGCCTCATAAACAACAACGCCAAGAGGACAAGAAGTACGACAACAGCCGACAGGCTCCAAAAAGTCCAACCTGATTGTTTATTTCTCATCACTAAACCCCGTTTTACCTAATAGTATCTCCGATACGCTCCCAGTCTACCCCTCCCCCGGATGATACATTCCAGCTAAACCAGATAAAGAACGCGCGACCAATAACGTTCCTCTCGGGGACGAAACCCCAAAAACGACTATCATTACTATAGTCCCGGTTGTCCCCCATCACAAAGTAGTGCCCCTCGGGCACCGTAAAACTCATACTCGTGGTCTTCTTTCCCGGGTCCGTCAGAATGTCGTGTTTAGAATCGCCCAACTCTTCTGCAAATTGATTGGCAACGATATGCCGCCTCCCGGCTTCTTCGAAGGGATAGGTGCCGACGAGTTCTGTGGGCAACTGTGCGCCATTAATATATAAATGTTTATTTCTGTATTCTACTTTGTCGCCAGGCAAACCCACCACCCGCTTTATGAAATTAATGCTCACATCATGTGGGAATCTAAATACCATCACATCTCCGCGTTTAGGCGACGACATGTCGACTATCTTTTTGTTGATAATGGGCAACCGCAGGCCATATCTAAACTTATTTACGAGTATAAAATCACCCACCTGCAAGCTCGGTAACATAGAGCCCGATGGGATACGAAACGGTTCTACCACAAAGGAACGTAGAACAAATACTAGCAATATGACAGGAAAAAACGCTTTTGCGTATTCAACTAACCAGGGTTCTTTTCTTGTTGCGTGTACTTCATCTGATCCTGATTTTTGTATATTTTCCAATTGTGGTCTTCTAAATAATCGATCCAATAGCCAGATCCCACCCGTCACTATTAGCGCCGTGAACAAGATTAACGCAAAATCCATGCTTACTCTCCTTCAACTTTCAGCACGGCTAAAAACGCCTCCTGCGGTATCTCTACTGATCCAATTTGTTTCATTCGCCTTTTACCCTTTTTCTGTTTCTCCAGAAGTTTTCTTTTTCGAGTAATATCCCCGCCGTAGCATTTCGCGGTTACATTTTTACGTAACGCCTTAACTGTCTCCCGTGCAATAACCCGGGATCCAATCGCAGCTTGGATCGCAACGTCAAACAATTGCCGCGGTATCAAGCTGCGCATGCGCTTGACCAGCTCTCGCGCTCGATAGTCCGCCTGTTTGCGATGTACCAGAATTGATAATGGATCAACCTTATCACCATTAATCATAATATCTACTTTGCACATATCACTTGCGCGAAAACATTTCAATTCGTAATCCAGTGAGGCATATCCGCGGCTAACAGATTTGAGTTTGTCAAAGAAATCGAGAACTACCTCATTCAACGGAAGCTCGAAGGTCAGCATGACCCTGCGCCCCAGGTATTGAATATCCTTATGTATACCACGCTTTTCTATGCACAACGTAATAATCGAACCGACATATTCTTGCGGCATGAGCATGCGCGCTTCGATAAACGGCTCTCGAATCTCGCTGATCATTGCCAGGTCGGGCAGCTGACTTGGGTTCTCGATGGATACCACCTCTCCCTTGGTCGTTTCAATCTCATATACGACAGTGGGGGCGGTGGTAATGAGTTCCAGGTTATATTCTCTTTCCAGCCTCTCTTGTACGATTTCCAAATGCAACATTCCGAGAAATCCGCATCGAAATCCAAAACCCAGCGCCTCTGAGGTCTCGGGATCATAACGCAACGATGCATCGTTGAGGCTCAACCGATCTAAAGCATCACGCAGGGCACCGTAGTCGCCCGAATTCACAGGATACAACCCGGCGAAAACACGAGGTTTGATTTCCTGAAAGCCACTCAGGGGGTTATCTGCCGGCACTGCGCTGCCGGTCACCGTATCACCCACCCGCGCGCCTTTTACATCCCTAACGCCTGCAATAAGATACCCAACATCGCCCGCTAGCAGCCGTTGCGCAGGCGTGCGCTTGGGAGTAAAAACCCCTATCTGTTCGGCCACGTAATCCCTGCCGGTTGCCATCATGCGGATCTTATCTTTGACCTTTAGTCCGCCGTCAATGATGCGAATGAGAGAAATAGTGCCCAGATAGTTGTCGAACCAAGAATCCAGAATCAGCGCCTTCAATCGGCCGTCGACGTGTCCCTGGGGAGGAGGTAGGTGTTCGACGATGGCCTCGAGGATGTCGTCGACGCCCTGTCCAGTCTTCGCACTGCAATGAACCGCATTTTCGCATGAAATTCCAATAATGTTCTCAATATCTTCTATGACACGCGCTGGCTCTGCAGCTGGCAGATCGATCTTATTGAGGATCGGTATCACTTCCAAACCCAAATCCACGGCGGTATGACAATTCGCAACCGTCTGTGCCTCAACCCCCTGCGAGGCGTCCACCACAAGCAATGCTCCTTCACAGGCGGTCAACGATCTCGACACCTCATAGGAAAAATCCACGTGTCCTGGCGTGTCAATGAGATTCAAACGATAAACGCCACCATCCCGGGCTCGATACGCCAACGCGACGCTCTGCGCTTTAATAGTGATACCTCGCTCCCGTTCTAGTTCCATGGAATCCAACACCTGGTCTTCCATTTCGCGCTCTGATAGTCCTCCACATCGCTGAATAAAACGGTCAGCAAGCGTAGACTTACCATGGTCAACATGCGCGATAATGGCAAAGTTGCGCATCTTAGTGAGATCGTGGGCACTCATCTGGTTCTGAAATTGCAATATATACCGCGTCGACGATATTCCTGGCGTGTCATGTTGTTATATAAGAAAAAAGGGCGCACAGCGCGCCCCTTCTACCTGACGATCAAGCCGTTAAGTCTAGATCAAGATTACATCCATGGGCTAGCCCGCATATTTCACCAGTATCCGGGAAGCTGGCGCAGGACAGGGGTAACTGAACCCCCTGCTGTGCGGGGACAAGCGCCGGCTGGAGCGAAAGCCATAGCCGTAGCTATGGCTTGAGTGAAGCCCCAGTGCAGGCGTGCCTGGACCAGCCAGAGCCCGGATAGGACACCGGCCGTATACAGAACATGCCCGGGCCACGTGCTCTAGATTCGGTATATACAAAAGGTTTTTCATTCAATTATGCCAAGGCCGGTGACCGACTGGTGCAATGTGCGGGCGAGCTTCTGGTCGCCGATGACTAATTGTTACCATCCGCGTCTCCGTCCGTCCTCAAGGCAAGAAACAGTGATCGGTTCTCGCGACGAATCAACACCGGCACCGATTTGCCGGGTATAAGCTCACCGACTATTTTCTTGAAGGTATCGACATCCGTAACCGCTTTGTCTTGGATTTGAACAATCACATCGCCGGTCTGTATCCCAGCCCGGGTGGCTGGACCTGATGCAACCTCTGCCACGTATACGCCATTCTCCAGATCCATTTTCTTCTTCTGTTCCCGAGTGAGATCCTTGACCGTCATTCCCAATAATTTATCATCCGCCTCCTGTTCTCCGGCTCGCTCTGCGAGCTGTTGCTCGTCTTCAGGTAACTCTCCTATAGTGACTTCGACGATTCGCGATTTACCCCCGCGTATCACCTCGAGTTTTACCGTTTCCCCAATTGGCGTAAAACCAACCAATGGCGGCAGGTCGGACATTCTTGAAAGCTCACTGTCGTTATAGCGTAAAATAATATCGCCAGGCTTGAGATTGGAGGCCGCAGCCGGACTGTTCGACATGATCTCGGACACCAGGGCCCCGGTGGGCTTTTCCATGCCGAACGACTCAGCCAACTCGCTGGTGACGTCTTGAATTAGTACACCTAACCATCCACGCGACACCTTACCGGATCGTTTGAGTTGATCCGTCACCTCGGTGGCAATATCGATCGGCACCGCAAACGATAGACCCATAAAGCCCCCGGTTCGGCTGTAGATCTGCGCATTGATGCCCACTACCTCGCCGTCGAGATTAAATAGCGGTCCACCGGAGTTACCGGGATTAATAGCGACATCGGTCTGTATAAAAGGCACGTAATTCTCATTAGGCAGGCTTCTTCCTTTCGCCGACACGATGCCAGCCGTTGCCGTGCTTTCGAAACCGAACGGCGATCCGATCGCGAGCACCCATTCCCCTACCGAAAGCTTCTGCGGATTACCAATCCGAACCGCTGGCAATCCTTCGGCTTCAACCTTTAATAGTGCGACATCGCTACGCCGGTCGGAACCGATCACCTTGGCCTCGAGTTCTCGGCGATCGCTAAATCGCACCAAAATTTCCGTCGCGTCAGCAATCACGTGGGCAGAGGTCATAATATAACCGTCTTCAGAAATCACGAATCCAGAGCCTAGTGATCGCGCATCTCGTTCCTCTGGCAACTCATCGAAGAAGCGGCGAAAGAAATCACGAAATGGGCTGTCCTCCGGCAGATCTGGGATATTAAACTCCCGCGGTGTCTTGTGGCTTTTCAGGACCTGTGTGGTGCTAATGTTTACAACCGCACCAGCGTTTTGTTTGACCAACAAAGCGAAATCCGGAAGTTCCCCGCGATACGCGAAAACTGTATTCCCAACGCCAAGAAAAATCAAAAAAGCAAAAATATTGGTAAATTTTAAATTCACGTTCAAAACTACTCCGTTCTGGTAACCGACATGGCGATCATGTTTACCGTCTTAGACGGTACGTCGCCCACAACAGTGACTTGATAATTATCGATCACTGTGCCGTAAGCGTTGATCGCTCCCATGCTATTTAGCCCACTGATGGGCTTGGTTGAATCTGCCAATTTCTCCACGAAAATCGACACCGCGACAAGCCCATCCGAATATACCAAATGCTCGACCATTTGTTTGCGCATTGGTGACATTCTTTTCAATTTGCGTGTCAACATGAATCCATCAGGGTATCTAGCTGCCTCCCATTTTACATCCCCTTGGATATTTTTCGGCTCGTCTTTCTTGTTGACACCGTACCAAACCAGCTGTTTTTTCGGTGTCAGGGGAACTAAATCCTTCTCGGCTATCGGTTTTCCGATGTGTATGTCCGTAAACATATATTGCTCGATGGGCTCTGAGTCCGTATCCATCAATGATGCCTTGAGTAATAATCCAGTGTCTTCATCTACCCAGAGATCATGTCCATAACGATATTCGTCCCTCGGCAGAATCCAAATTTGTACTACCTTGCGATCGGCAATACGTCCTTTGCCACCCATGGTGATACGGTAGTTATTTTCGAGCTTGTCGAGCTGCTTGGGAAGAATGTGTGGAAAATTGTTACTGGACACCTGACGGTACTCGTGGACCCCCATCCGTCTGTCCGGCAGGTAACACCATATTTGCTCGGCATCGCGCACAATCTCGCGCGGTGCACCATTAAGCGAATAGATACGTTCCTTTATCACCCCGTGTTGTGATTGATGGACTACGCGCATCACCTCGATCTGATTTTGCATCACGTATACGAACGTACCCCGGTAATCCAACTCCAGGGCTGCATCGTTCATCTTCATCAACCAATGCTTGGTATCCTCATCCGACTTAGCTGAAAAAGATATCACGCAGAGGAGGATAAGTAAGACTTTTGACACGTAGATCACTCTTTGGCGTCGTAACTCACAAACTTGGCATACGAAATCAGACCATTTAACCCCGCCATCGGAGTGAACTCTCCGTGTTCCACTAGTAATGCATTTAACTGATCTTCATGTTCCGGAGTGGCGTTTTCCCATCTTGTAGCGTGTTCGATGATCGCAACTGAAGAAGATTGCTTATTCACATCGAGCGTCACCGCTTCTTGATTCAGCACGTAGACGCCGACTGCAACCACCGCCATGATCGACGCCGCTATTGCCACTGTGGGAGACCAACTCCAGTAAGATGATCGCCCCCCGGATGCCGGTAATCGGGAGTTCAGTTTATCCGGCTGATCGTGACCAATCAATTGCGCAACGCGCTGTACCAGTCCCGGGCTGTGGGCGTTGATCTCTCGCCGAAACGCCGCTCCAATCAGGTTGTATCGATGCCACAGGTCAGAAAGCTCTTCATCCTTACTAACCGTTTTTAGGGCTTCGTCCCGTTCACGTTTCGAGAGTTCATCATCTAAAAGTGCTGAAATCTTTTCTTTCATACGCGCTCTCTACCTAGCAGTTTTTGTCACGCTCCTTCGCTACTTCAACAACGGCCTCAAATGTTTATCAATCGCCTCTCGCGCCCGAAATATCCGCGAGCGTACTGTGCCAATTGGACATTCCATCACCGTCGCAATCTCTTCATAACTAAGGCCCTCGATCTCCCGAAGCGTGATTGCTGTGCGTAAATCCTCGGGAAGCTCCTGTACCGCCCTGGTTACCCGATCAGCCAGCTCCCTGCTCAACAAATTGGCTTCTGGTGTTCCGATATCTCGAAGGTTTCTGCCAGATTCCGTGAGTTCCGCATCCCGCGCTTCGACGTCGGTGTTGGGGGGACGGCGACTCTGCGCAACCAAGTAGTTCTTGGCCGTATTTATGGCGATACGATAAAGCCATGTGTAGAATGCGCTATCCCCACGAAAACCTCTAATCGCCCGGTATGCTTTAACAAAAACTTCCTGGGCGATATCCTCGACTTCTGACTGATCATAAACGTAGCGGGAAATGATGTTCGAAACCTTGAACTGATATTTCCGAACCAACAGATCGAAGGCGCTTCTATCGCCTTTTTGAACCCGCTTTACGATTACAGCGTCAACGCCCTGACGGTCCCCACTCGACTTCATCCGATCAAAGCCAGGCATGGCCACCTATATGCGTTAACGAGAGAGACAATAACGAAAGCGTAAAGTTCTGTCCGATCCACTGAACTATTTGAATAGTTTATGATTTGACAGTCTTTTGGAAGCCGGAAATTAAGAAACGAAAAAATATAACGGCAGTATAATACCTGAAAATCAAGCGGTTCGCCGTCTTGCCCCGAGCACATGACTAACAGTAACCCTATAGATGTTTTGGTTATCGGCGCCGGCCTGGCCGGTATGGGATTGGGTCTGCGCGTGGCGCAAGCCGGTCTGCGGGTGACAATACTCGCTAAAGGACCGCTCACCGAGGGCTCCAGCTTGTATGCCCAAGGCGGTATTGCTGCGGTCATTGGAGAACGCGATTCCTTCGAGGCCCATATCCAAGATACGCTCACCGCTGGAGCCGGGCTATGCCACCGTGAGGCAGTTGATTATATCGTGCGTCGCGGGCCAGAGAATGTGCAGTGGTTGATCGGACAGGGTGTCGAGTTCGATCGGCTACAGGATGCCGACGGTATGCAGAATTTCCACTTGACCCGCGAAGGGGGTCACAGCCATAGACGAGTCATCCACGCCCGGGATGCGACTGGCCGGGAGGTAGAGAATACGTTGGAATCGAAGGTACGGGCGCATCCCAATGTCACTATTTTAGAAAACCACATTGCTGTGGACCTGATCAGTTCCAGTAAGCTCAAACTCGATCCACCCGAACGCAATCTGGGCGCTTATGTCTTCGACATGACATCGAATCACGTGTCGCCGATCTCTGCGCGGGTGACGGTATTGGCGACCGGTGGCGCTTCGAAGTCTTATCTGTATACCAGCAATCCTGACACTTCGACTGGCGATGGCGTCGCCATGGCTTGGCGGGCCGGTTGCCGTGTCGCCAATATGGAGTTCGTGCAGTTCCACCCCACTTGTCTTTATCACCCCCACGCAAAATCATTGTTAGTCTCAGAGGCGGTCCGTGGCGAGGGAGGACGCTTGTTGCTGCCGGACGGTGAACAATTCATGCAACAACATGATCCGCGCGGCGAACTGGCTCCCCGGGATATCGTCGCGCGTGCGATTGATTACGAAATGAAGCGCCACGGTTATGATTGTGCCTATTTGGACATCAGTCACAAGTCCTCTTCATTCATCAGGGAACACTTTCCTAATATCTATGAACGTTGTCTTGAGTTCGGCATTGATATGACCAAGCAGCCGATTCCGGTGGTTCCCGCCGCACATTACACCTGTGGCGGTGTGTTGACAGATCTTAGAGGACGTACGGATCTGCTGGACCTATACACTATAGGTGAGTCGGGTTTTACCGGCTTGCACGGGGCTAATCGCTTGGCGAGTAACTCACTCCTTGAGTGCCTGGTGCTTGCCGAATCCGCGAGTAAAGACATCGTGAAACGGGTAACCGACCCTACCGCTGAAGTCATCGAACTGCCTCAATGGGACGAGAGCCAAGTTACCGACCCCGATGAGCAAGTTGTGGTATCCCATAACTGGGAAGAATTGCGGCGCTCAATGTGGGACTACGTGGGCATCGTGCGCACCGATAAACGTTTACAACGAGCCCAACGGCGAATTACCTTGTTACAAGAAGAGATCCGTGACTTCTATAGCAACTTTAAGATAAACAGTGATCTGATAGAGCTACGAAACCTGGTAATGGTGTCCGAACTTATCGTTAAATCGGCATTGACCCGCAAAGAAAGTCGAGGGCTCCATTACACACTCGACTATCCATATCCGGAAAAGGCCTCCCATCCTCAAGATACAATAGTCGTACCGAATAACTTCGTAGGCGCTCATCTAGATCCCCTATGGGCTACTGAAGTGAAACGTTAACCACGCAGGTGCATTTTCAGGCGGCGAAAAATGGCCGGATCCGTTGTCTCTCTCGTTAAAATTACTGACCAACCGCGCCTGCTTTTCAATGCGTAATGAGCGATGATCCAGCCGGGGCATAGAAAGTACGTCTTGAGACGTACATAACGCAATGTCTGGGCCCGTCGACGATACAGCGTCCAGCTGCCATCGGTCTCAAGGGCCAGCACAACAATCGCCGCGGGATGTGTTCTGCGTACATGGACCATAGCGCAGTGACGATGGCTGGCAACGAGCCCAACCAGGATCAAGATCAGCAACCAGATCGGCGCTTGGATAAATCCCAGCAAGATTCCAGTTGCCAGGTGTACCACATGGTTGATCAACGCCAGTCGCTTATCGAATCTTAGCGGGATTTGCAGCGGCGTTTCGAATCCGTTCGACAAGACTCACCATCTCCTGATGCAAGGGAGACTCTCTACCGTATAACCAGTCCATCAACAACGGATCTGGAATCTCCAATAATTCGTGAAATTTTTCTTTTTCGCCCAGCGTTAGCCGATCGTATTCACTGTCTAAGAAATTTTGCAATGCGATATCCAATTCACGAATTCCCCGGCGACAGCGCCACCGAATGCGCGAATCAACCATTAAATATACTAACGCCTCGCCACAATCAATTTCTTGATTTCGGCAATAGCTTTGCCCGGGTTCAAACTCTTGGGACATGTTTTACTGCAGTTCATAATTGTGTGACAACGATATAAGCGAAAGGGGTCAACCAGGTCATCCAATCGTTCTCCGGTTGCCTCGTCGCGACTGTCCACGATCCAGCGATAAGCCTGTAACAGAATCGCCGGCCCAAGGTAACGATCTGCATTCCACCAGTAACTGGGGCAACTCGTGGAACAACAAGCGCACAAAATACACTCATACAGCCCATCCAAACGGGCGCGCTCTTCCTTCGATTGTAATCGTTCACGGTCCGGTGGTGCCGGTGTTCTGGTCTGCAACCAAGGCTTGATAGAAGCATATTGCGCATAGAAATGCGTCATATCAGGCACCAAATCTTTCACCACCGGCATATGCGGCAGTGGGTAGATTTTGACTACGCTTTTGACGTCTTCTATAGGCTTGGTACATGCGAGAGTATTAGTGCCATCGATATTCATAGCGCACGATCCACAAATTCCCTCGCGGCAGGATCTCCGAAATGTCAGCGATGGATCGATCTCATCTTTTATTTTGATCAGCGCATCCAACACCATCGGACCACAACGATCCATATCCAGTTCATACAGATCGGTGCGTGGATTCTCGCCACTATCAGGGTCCCATCGGTATACCTTGAACGATTTCGTATTGTTCGTCCGTTCCGATCTGGGATGAGTAATGCCCCTCTTGATCTTTGAATTTGCCGGTAAAGTGAATTCGACCATATACGCAACCCGCGCTTTGTGATGGTTAGTGGTTTTTCATCGAATGCTTTTGCGCTAATAAACCCTCGCCTTTGGCGGGATGGGCTCTACTTCATCGGTTAACGTGTAGTCATGCACTGGACGATAGTCGATCCGTATCTTGCCATGGTCATCCAGCCAGGCGAGTGTATGTTTCATCCAGATTTTGTCGTCACGTTCTGAATAATCTTCACGGGCGTGGCCGCCCCGGCTCTCCTTGCGATTGTTCGCTGAATCAATGGTCACTAACGCCTGCCGCAGGAGATTCTCCAGTTCTAACGCCTCTGCCAAATCAGTGTTCCAGATCATGGAACGATCCACGACTTTGATATCTTTGAACGATTCCCAAACTTGGGAAAGCTTAACTATCCCTTCTTCCATGGTCTCGCCGGTTCGAAACACCGCGCAGTAATCCTGCATCGTTCTTTGCATATTCAACCGGATCTCCGCAGTGAGCGAGGAACCATTCGCATGACGTAATTTATCCAGTCGGGCGATGCTATCCTCAGCGGCATCTTTGGATAAAGGTTTCAGCGACGCCCCGGGTTTTACCACATCTGCGGCACGATGCGCGGCAGCACGTCCAAAGACGATCAGATCCAACAATGAATTCGAGCCCAAACGGTTCGCACCATGAACCGAGACGCAGGCCGCTTCGCCAATTGCCATCAAACCCGGTACCACATATTCTGGGTCGCCGTCTTGGGCGGTAATCACTTCGCCATGATAGTTAGCCGGGATGCCGCCCATGTTGTAGTGCACCGTCGGCAATACCGGAATCGGTTCCTTGGTAACATCGACACCGGCAAAGATCTTGGCGGTTTCGGAAATCCCGGGCAGACGTTCCGCCAACAATTCCGGTCCGAGATGCTCAAGATGCAAATAGATGTGATCCCGGTCAGCACCAACACCGCGGCCGTCCCGGATTTCCATGGTCATAGACCGCGATACCACGTCTCGGGAAGCCAGATCCTTAGCATTCGGGGCATATCTTTCCATGAACCGTTCACCGTCGGAATTAGTGAGATAACCCCCTTCGCCACGAGCGCCTTCGGTAATCAGGCAACCAGACCCATAGATACCGGTGGGATGGAATTGCACGAATTCCATGTCTTGCAACGGTATTCCGGCGCGCAACACCATCGCGTTGCCGTCACCGGTACAGGTATGTGCCGACGTGCAAGAGAAATATGCACGGCCATAGCCGCCCGTCGCAAGCACCACCAGTTGCGATCGAAAGCGATGCAGGGTGCCATCATCCAAGCACCACGCGAGCACGCCACGGCACTCGCCTTCGTCCATTATCAGATCAAGGGCGAAGTATTCGACATAGAACGTAGCATTATGTTTGAGTGACTGTTGGTATAAGGTATGCAATATGGCATGTCCGGTGCGATCAGCCGCTGCACAAGTACGCATCGCTTGCCCCTGACCAAAATGTGTGGTCATCCCACCGAATGCGCGCTGATATATCTTGCCATCTTCGGTGCGCGAAAAAGGAACACCATAGTGTTCCAGTTCAATTACCGCCTCCGGCGCTTCCCGGCACATATACTCGATGGCGTCTTGATCGCCAAGCCAGTCCGAACCTTTTACGGTGTCGTACATGTGCCATCGCCAATCATCCTCGCCCATGTTTCCCAATGCCGCGCTCATCCCGCCTTGCGCCGCCACCGTGTGGCTGCGGGTGGGAAACACTTTGGTGATACACGCTGTAGACAACCCTGCGGCGGCCATGCCGAACGTGGCGCGGAGGCCGGCACCGCCGGCTCCGACTACTATAACGTCGTAGGTATGATCAATGATCGTATACGGCTCGGGCACCGATTAACCTCCTAACGCCACACGCAGCACCAGCACTACAGCCACAAGAGACAGGAACGCAGTGACAAAACTGAGTGCCAACGAGCTTGCCATCTTCAGCCATTCGGTGTGAATGTAGTCCTCGATCACAACCTGTACGCCAAGTTGCGCATGATAGAACGTGGATATCACAAACATGATGAGTAGTGCCGCGATAATCGGCGAACGCATCCAATCCACTACTGTTTGATAATCGGCTCCGACCAACGAAGCAAGGGAAAATACAAACCATAAACTCAACGGAATCAACACCACCGAGGTCACGCGCTGCCACCACCAGTGCGACACGCCTTCTTTAGCGGACCCCAAACCCACGGCTCTTCCCAAAGGGGTGCGTAGACTCATTATCCACTCCCTCCTCGTGCCGCGTATCCAACCACCCAAATCGCCACCGTCAAACCAAACGACATCGCTACCACCCACCATCCCGATTTATAAAGCGTGGCAATCTCCAAACCAATGCCGGCATCCCACGCCAGATGACGTATACCATTACACAAGTGATAAAAAAGTGAATACGACCAAAAAAATAAAATCACGCGACCGAAACTGGATCCGAACAATACTTGCGCCGATGCATAGGTGTCCGCGCCGGCGGCGATCGCCCAAAGCCAGTACACCAGTACCGGTGAACTGAACGCCAGGAACATGCCGGTTCCGCGATGCGTGATGGACAGGATTGAGGTGAGTTGTGGACGGTAAACCTGTAAGTGGGGCGACAAGGGACGGTTATTGGTTAGCATACGCGGTCTGGATCCCATAAATCTGTTTTATACGTCTGATAAGCTACCTATGGAACGTCAATCAAGCAAGCATCGCTTCGCAGGTTTGTGTGCGCGTCCCCACCGGTACCGGAACGTGGCGCGCGAACGAACAGTCTAAAAGTCCACGCAGCGACCCTTGCGTTCCCAGTCGCCATAGCGTGTCGGCTCGGGACCCTTGGGGCCGCCTATCTCCCGTAGCGGTTTCTGGCCGCTTCGTCGTCGATGATGGATATCGGAGGCCTTGGTGCGGCGTGCCGGTCGCTGGCGTTTGTTATCGTTCATGGTGTATGGTGCGGTGCAATAAGACCCTTATTCTGTACTGAAATAGGCACGGGTGACAAGTAACATGCGCAGCGCAAAGACGGCCGGTGTCAAAACGGCCAAATCCGTCACCGTCAGTCACGACCAGTCGTATCACTCGCCCTCACGGTCCCATGCGCTGCTTAAACGTCGGTTGCCTGGCCACCACAGCCAAGCAGCAAGGCCAGGACGGGTGGCGATGTTCCTGATGCAAGACGAAATGGCCGAACAAAACACCGATTCCGGCAATGTATGGATCGAAACAGCGGTTCAACGCGACATAGCGGTGGGGGTGACGCAAATCGCGACGTGGTGCAGTGGCGACGACCGCGGTTGCGGAATCATCGCGCGGTACCTCGCTAAGCAGGTCCAATGTCACACGTTCTGAGAATGATAATACCTTGAAAAATCTAACAGATATATCTTGTTTATTATGTAAATTATCAGCGCTATCTTGGGTCTACGCGGAGGGCGAAGACGCCGAGTCATTTTTGCAATCCCAGTTCACCAATGACTTATCGGCCCTCGACGAGGGCCATAGTCAGCTGCATGGGTATTGCAACCCCAAGGGACGGTTGTTGTGCATAGTGCGGCTCGTACGCCACAACGACGGGTTCTTGTTGCAACTGCCGACCGCACTTAGCGATGCCATCGTCGAGCGACTGCGCAAATACGTGTTACGCGCCAAGGTCAGCCTGAACACCGCCGATCAACTGGCCGGAATAGGTATCGCCGGGCAGCCGGCTGCCGATGCGCTGACCCAACACCTCGGGCCGCTCCCCGATACCGACAACGGCTACCTCCGACGAGGAGTATTCGGTGTCTATGGGTTGCCTGGCCCCCTTCCCCGTTTTCAGATCGTTGGACCGATGTCGGACCTGCAGCCGCTGTGGGACGCGCTCAGCGAGCCACTGCAACCGCAACCGGCCTGGGCCTGGTCGCGCCTCGATATTGGTGCCGGTATCCCCCAGATTCTGCCGTCAACCAGCGAGGCGTTCGTGCCGCAAATGGTCAACTTGGATCTCGTCGGGGGAATCAGCTTTCAAAAGGGCTGCTATCCGGGGCAGGAAATCGTGGCCCGCATGCACTACCTGGGTAAACTAAAACAACGCATGATCCGGGCGCAGGTGACGACCAGCGCCGCGCCCAAACCTGGCGACAAGGTCTATTCACCCGAACACGGAGCGCAGAGCGCCGGCACTTTAATCGATGCTCAACCCAGCGGGCCGGGGTGTTTCGATGTGTTGGCAGTTGTGCAATTAGCCGCCTACCGGGCGGGTAAGCTGTCCTTGAACGATCCGAACGGGTCGACATTGGAACCAAAATCTCTACCCTACGACGTGCCCACGGATTGATTCGTTATCTAGCCAGGGGTTCGGGGGGTGAATTTTGGTCGATTACTTGATAAAAAGTCTCGCCCTTTTTAATCATCCCCAACTCAGACCGCGCGCGTTCTTCCAGGGCATCAGTACCTTGCTTTAAGTCTACTACTTCTGCATGAAGTATCCGATTACGCTCGCGAAGCCCTTTATTTTCAACCTCTTGCGACGCGATTGTTTTTTGCAGTTGCCACAATTTGATAACTCCGTGGTTACCCAGCCACACGGAATATTGCAGATAAAGCAACACCACCAGTAACAAACCAATCACTATTTTCATCGCAGTGCCGCACCCCGGTTAAGACGCAAGCATACTTGATTCCATCGGATCACGGGTAATTGTCGGTTCATTGGCATACGTGCCAAGCTTACGTCTTAGCGAACGCGTCAATGCCGGGGAAAATCACTTGGTCACCAAGTTCCGCTTCAATTTTCAACAAGCGGTTGTATTTCGCGACGCGTTCAGACCGGCATAAAGACCCAGTCTTGATTTGGCCGGCATTGGTGGCAACCGCCAGATCCGCGATAGTGGTATCTTCAGTCTCCCCGGAACGATGCGAGATGGTGGTGCGGTAGCCCGCTTGCTGAGCCATCCTGATTGCGGCGAAGGTTTCGGTGAGAGTGCCGATCTGATTGAGC
>CAMYNX010000013.1:0-1784 GCA_947259875.1 uncultured Gammaproteobacteria bacterium
GCTTTCGCCTTATCACCAGGCAGGTCGTTGAGATTCAACTCAATCACCTCAATATTGCTGAGCGTCAGATCGATATTTGTATGTTGTGTTCGCTGGTGAACTCGCGCGTCAATCGTTGCTGGCCGGTGCGGATCAGCAAAGCGTCGTATTCTTGCCCAATAGATTTCGCCGGACTTTATGGTGTCACAGGTATAAGTGATGATTTCTGGATTGCGCGGACGGCGCTGTTTGACGAACCACTGCTCAACCGGATAGGGATCGCGAATGCCGTGTCCGTCGTCGGGAAACTCTTTGTAAATGACTGAAAAACCGAGTTGCCGCAAACGACTAACGGTGTAGCGGCCAAAATCCACCGGTTGTGAACTGTCTTTGGCGCCGTGCTGGATCAAGGCGGGCAGGTGGCGGAAGTTCTCGTAGTAGTCGTCACCCGAACGTCCGGCCTTGGGAGCCAGGCAAGCGAACAGGTTCGTGTACTTCGAGGCGAGATCCCAAGTTGCATTGCCTCCCATCGAATGACCTCCCAGGCAGATTCGATCGCGGTCAATGGGATACCATCTCATCACCTGCCGAATCGATTCCAGCACATCGACTTCGCCAAGTCCAAAAAAGGATATGTCGCCTCGGCCCCAGGGACGAATTTGAAAGTAATCCGATTGTCGGGACTCGGCTTTCGACGGCAGAGGTCGACCGCCGTTGCCGTGAAGACTGACGAAAAGCGGATACGAACGCTGCGGGTCAAATTCCTTCGGGATCGTCATCGAAAAACGCTGGCCCGTCCCATCTGCCTTGCAGAAGTAGTATCCCCACAACCCGTTGCGCTGCTTGCCGAAATAATCGTGGCCGTTTTCGACCGCCGCTAACATCTCGACGGTTGTCGACAGAATTTCCATCTCGTTGGCCGTACTCGGAGGCGGCGACTGCTCCAGCAGGTTGAGGCCCGCGGCGGCAAGCCCGCGATGTCTCTGCAATAGCGGAGCATCATCCAAGTCAACCCACGGTTCATCCAGCTTGAACAATTCACGATACTGCGATCGATTCTCGTAAACTTCTCTTAGATCACCAATCACGCTTGAGTACGGCAACGAGACGGAATTGACGGGCTGATCATCGAGATACACGCGCAACTCACGGTAAGGATGCCCCGCGGGTGCAGGCGGCAGATACAACTTGGCAGTTGACCGTCCCGCGGGGTCTGTGGCTTTCAAAACCGCTGTCCCGAACTCGGTGTTACCTTGTTTGATCGTGACGTTTTTCCCGGCCCGCTCGGCCGTCGCCCACAGACGCACGAAGGGCTGAAACCGTTTCGTGTCGTATTGCCCAAGCGCAGAGATTCGCAGCGACGGTGCGGTTGCATTGCTTAGCCGGATGTTGTGCATCGCGTTCGTAGCATAGCTCGCGCCTTTTGCGGGATAGAAGATCGACATGTATCGTTTGCGTCGTGAGCCCTGATCCTTATCGTTGACCCAGATCTGGAAGGCGGCTTTGGTTCCTGCGACGCCCTTTTTGCCGATGCACGACCAAGGCGCCAACAACTCCATGCGATACTTGTTGGGGCTCAGTCTTTCCCGAAATACTTTTAATTCGGATGGCATGCCTTTGGTTGGTCCGCGACGCAGTTCGCGAAATCGCACTCCGGGCTGATCGACTTGGTCCGTCATCCCCGGCGTGATGTACCATTGACAGACATCGTCGTCGCCGCGTTTGGCCGCCAGAAACAATTCGACCACGTCGGCGCTGTAGTACTTGACTTTTTCCGGGTATTCGACCCAGTTATCATCTTGGAC
>CAMYNX010000013.1:1806-2965 GCA_947259875.1 uncultured Gammaproteobacteria bacterium
ATTCCATCCCGCTCGAAAATGAACATTGTGATCCTCCGCTGATTTCAACGTCCCCTCTTCCTGTAAAAGTACTTCAACGCCAAATCCCGGTCGATTCTCCCAATCACTGAAATCTCCATCGATGCGGATTTCATCCAACCTGGGCAGATCAAAGGTCTTCACCTGAGCCCACAACACGGACGCGCAGGATGCCCACAGGCTTGCTATGGTGATAGCGACGAATGACTTCAGCGACATGCTTGCGGTTCTGTTTAAGTCTGGGACGCGTCTGACGTTAGTTATTGTAGCTTCGCAAAAAGTTCGGTTTGTTTTGAAATTCAGATGGGAACCTTCACCTTGCCGATATTCGGACCCACCCATTGGCTCGTCCCTATCATCTCGCGTACCGGATACCGAGGTAATTTGGTCGGGCGTGGATACGGATGATGATTTTGCGGTACTCTCCGACTCACGCACCGTTCGCTCTCACAAGAATCGTGACATAATGGCAGGTGATATGAACATGAACGGCAACCCTTCTGATTCCTCCCAATCACATCAGCGAATGCAATGCATGGAGGTGTGGGGTGGAAACCAACAAGCTGATCGACATCTTGAAATGCCCGGTCTGGAGGCCTGGATCTACAGTCAGCCCCACGAGCAAGCGCAAGGTGGCGGGGACGTGTATTACGTTTCCTCGTGCGCTTCAGGCAGAATCACTCGAATTCTGCTGGCCGATGTCAGCGGCCATGGCTCCGACGCATCCAGGCTGGCCGTGGGTCTACGCGAGCTGATGCGACGCAACATCAATATCATCCAGCAAAATCGCTTCGTTGCGGAAATGAACAAGCAATTCGCGGATCTGGCTGTCAACCATCAGTTTGCCACCGCGGTGGTATGCTCTTTCTTTTCCCCAACAAAACGGCTTACGCTGTGCAATGCCGGTCATCCTGAACCGTTGTGTTTGCAACAGCACGATGGGCAGTGGACTTCCATTTCTCAACCATCCCAGACTCGTGAGCTAAGCGACTTTCCGCTCGGTGTGCTCGATGATGCAAGCTACACGCAGACGATCCTGACGCTCTCAGGCGGCGACCTGGTATTGCTTTTCAGTGACGCGTTTGTCGAGGCTGTGGACGCAAACGGTGATCTGTTGGGGGCCGACGGATTGCTGGCCATC
>CAMYNX010000013.1:2982-32487 GCA_947259875.1 uncultured Gammaproteobacteria bacterium
TCAGGGCAGAAGATCCAAATAACTTGTCAGACGACGACGCGACTGTGCTGCTGATTCGCGCGACCGGCACGCGACCGTCGATCAAGAACAACCTGCTGGCTCCCTTTCGAATGCTCCGTCCCGCTCGTGACCACACAGAGCTTTCGACGTAGATCTGCTTTCGACGTAGATCTTCACGCTACTTGCCACTGCGACGATCTTCATGCGATAACTGGTTAAAGCCTGCGGATCGAAGGGATTCCCGCCCCGGGGGCAGGTAAGGATCTTTTGCGGCTTGTTCACGGAGCTTACATGCGAATTGCGGTTATTGGATCTGGCGTCAGCGGGAACTTGACGGCCCGCATTCTTTCCACCTCGCATGACGTGGATGTTTTCGAGTCATCGTCGCAGCTGGGGGGTCACGCGCAGACGATCGATACAATCGCGTACGATCGCCAAGTCGCCGCCGACGTCGCCTTCATGGTTCTAAATCGTCGAACCTACCCCAATTTCTGCCGAATGTTGGAGATCCTGGGTGTCCAGACACAAGATAGCGATATGAGCCTCAGCGTTCGCTGCTTGCGGACCGGGCTGGAGTATCAAGGCAGTTCACTCAATGGCTTGTTTGCTCAGCGCAGTAACCTCTTGCGAGGATCCTTTTATCGCATGCTGGTCGACATCATGCGGTTTAACCAACGGGCAATCGACTTTTGTAAGTCACCCGATGAGAGCATGCTGCTGGGAGAGTTTCTGGATCAGATCCACGTGGGACAGGAGTTTCGACAACGATATTTGATTCCGATGTCGGCAGCCATCTGGTCGTCCGACCCTGCCTGCCTGGACGGTTTTCCCGCGAAATTCATTCTCGGGTTCTTTTACAATCATGGCTTGCTTCAACTAAGAGATCGACCGCAGTGGTTGACGGTCGCCAATCGATCCCGCGACTATGTCACCGAATTGATGCGGCCGATTCGTGACCGTGTGCACCTGAATTCGCCGGTACGCGAAGTGCGCCGAGTCAATGGAAGCGTCAAGTTGAGCTTCGCTGATCGGCAACCGCTGAAGTATGACCATCTGGTGTTGGCGTCACACGCTGATCAATCACTGCGGATCTTGTCCGATGCCACTGAAAGCGAACGCGACGTGCTGAGCGGTTTCCCATATCAGGCTAATACTGCTGTTTTGCACACGGATGAATCAGTACTACCGCAGAGGCGACGCGCTTGGGCGAGTTGGAACTACCACATTTCCGAAAAAGTAGCGAACCATGCGAGCGTCACTTATGACCTGAACCGTCTCCAACGTCTTGGATTGCCCGGGCCGCTCTGCCTGACGCTAAATCCCGGGATGGCGATCGACCAGCGGAAAGTTCTCCAGCGATTTGAATTCCAGCATCCCGTTTTTTCGCGGGAATCGATCAATTCGCAGCGAAGGTATCGCGAGATCAATGGGCAAAATGGTGTCAGTTTTTGCGGGGCCTATTGGGGCTACGGCTTTCACGAAGACGGCGTCAACAGCGCGCTGTCGGTGACGCGCCCATTCGGATTGGATCTGGATGCTCTGGTCCAGCCCACCATCCACGGCAAGCCCTCTCTTACTCGAACGGCGACAGCCTGATTGATACGATGCACAGTTGTCTCTATCGCGGTCGTGTTCGCCATCATCGGTTGTCCCCGGATTGTCGATTTCAATATTCAACATCGTGGGTTTACCTGGACCTGGGTGAGTTGGAAGAAGTCCTGCGATCCCGTCTTCTCTTGAGTGACAGGAAATTCGCAATCGCTTCTTTTCGCCGCGCCGACCACTTCGGCGATCCACAGCTTTCCATGCTCGAGGCCGTGCACGGTTGCGTTCAGCAGAACACAGGACTGATGGTGAATGGTCCGGTGCGTGTCCTTACGCAGTTGCGACATTTCGGTATCTACTTCAGCCCGATCAACATTTTCTATTGCTTCGATCCGCAGAAAAAGCTTGAAGTCGTGCGGGGTATTTCAAATCACTGACAATATTGGTGTTGATCCTTATTGGATCGAACCACACTCTAGATTTCTCGACTTTTTTACTAGGTAGAACAAAAAACCAGATCAACGTAGTGTGATTTTTTAGATTTTGCTACTCGTGCCTTGCGGGCGAGTTATGGAGCTGCAGCTCCGGAACGTGTCGGGTAACTTGAGAGGGTGTTATGTCGCACCGCAATATAGTGGCTAGTACCACTGAACCCGCATTTAGCGTTGATGTAAAGGCGACGATTCTGGATTGGAACGGCGGCGCGGAGCGTCTGTTCGGTTATACACGGTCCGACGTTATGGGAAAGCAGTGCTTCGACTTGCTAAAGGGCTGTGATGTCTTCGGTAATAGGTATTGCGTCGAAGCGTGCGCTCTGATCCAGATGGCCCAGCGCCACGACGCCATCAATCGATGTGAAGTGTGTTTTCGTGCCGCCTCGGGTCAGCCGATTTGTGTCGGGGTTTCCACGATGGTGTTCCCCGGTGAGGGTGACTCGGAATTGACGATCGTACATTTGTGTTGTCCGCTCGAATCTAAGCAGTATCCCATGGAGATTCCCACTGAGGCATTGACACCAAGGGAGCTTGAAGTGTTGCAGCTTTTGGCCGACGGCAAGCGGACAACCCAAATCACGAAACATCTCAAGCTAAGTGAATCAACGGTACGCAACCACATACAGCAGATCCTCGACAAGCTTAAAGTTCACAACAGGCTGGAGGCGGTATGCGTGGCCTGGCGAACCGGCTTGATCGAGCACGTCAGCAACACCACCAAACCATAACTCCGCGGCCGAGGATCCTTTTCTCACCCAAACATTGTTTTGGTCAGCGCGTACCGCGGTGTATCACTAACAAACAACCCCGCCAAGTGCACAAAATCGCTCTAGGTCGGGCTTATTGGTAGACCTGGGTAATTTTACCTGATCAACGCGTTAAGCGTTTGTTTGGGTTCTGTATTATTGGATGGCAATTTGCCCCCCCGATAAATAACGATTTGCAGGATTTGCATATGTAACTGAAGAATTCAAAGTGTGTTCTGCCTTTTCGAAAGGGAGGAGACGAAATCGTGTACGTAACAAAGACAACGCAGCCGGTTTCTATTCAGGTAGTAATCACATTGCTGATGATGATGTCGTTTGTTGAGCACGTGTTTGCCTTAACGAAGGACCCTACTATTCAACTTGGATCAGCGACGATCCAAACACGTATTGCTGAACATCAACTTATCGACGGCGGTATAGCCTATATATTTGCGCGCGGCGCGAACGGTGACTGGAGTCTAGAAGCTGAACTGGATCCACCTAACCACGTGCGCGGCAACAAATTCGGTTTCTCAGTGTCTATCGACGGCGATACCGCGGTTGTCGGCGCCCCTGATGACGATGACCAAGCCATCGATGCTGGCGCGGTGTATGTGTTTGAACGTACCGCTGATGGAAGGTGGCGCCAACAAGCTAAATTATACCCCTCAGACGGACATGACGGCGATCACTTCGGTTATGCGCTTGCCGTGAATCGCGGTTTGTTGTTAGTTGGGGCGCCAGACGATGACCAACTGGCGGCCGATGCAGGTGCTGTATATGTGTTCGTACGACGACCAGATGGAAGTTGGACCCTACAGCGTGAGTTAAGACCTCCCCAAACATCAATGAGGGCAGGCCACTTCGGCGAGTCTATATCGGTCGAGGATAATGGTTTGTTAATCTCGATACGAAATCGCAATAATATGGATGCCAATTTTTCCTCGGCGTATTTTTTTGCTCGAGACTTAAGCGATGCCTGGTTTCCACAGTTCAAATTGATTACGGCTTTCGAGGCCTTTGAAAAGGAATTCGGAGTAGCCGTTAATATGGATGGCGACACTGCGGTCATTGGACAGGCCGGCAAGAATGGAATCAGCGGTGTTGCTTACGTCCTGTCTCGTGGCATCGACGGAACATGGATTAAGGAGGCCGAACTCAGATGTGGACGAGATGTTCACGAGACTTTTGGTTTCTCAGTGTTCCTCAAAAATGACGTCGTGATAATTGGTGCTCCAAGCGACAGATAGCGATACGCTTAAGATTCGGGAAAACGGAGAAATGCATTATTGAGATTTCTGTTCGTAGCTGAGCATCAGACATAGAGAACAGATTTGATTTTCTTGCCAGACTTTTGCCGGAGTGAGTCGTACATCCATGTACGATTCGCTCGGTAACGCAACGGACATCCCGCGTGTTTAAAGGAAGAATCAGTAACCTACTGATTCCATTTCTGACTTTTAATCAGGTGGTCGCAGGTTCGAGGCCGCTCTCGCGCATCCATGCGCTCCGCGGCACTTGTGCATCCTGCACATCGGCCGCTCTCGCGCGGTCGATACCGGCCGTCCCGGCCTTCCCCGACACTAGTACGTCCCTATACGTCGTCCATGCGCTCCGCGGCGCTTGTGCATCCTGCACGGTCTACCAAATTGAGGTCATGGAAATAAACCTGTCCCCATTTTTAGGGGACCAGCTCATCATCTTTCCAACTCGCCAATGGTTTCGTTCGCTAACCGAAGCCGGGCCACGAGTATTTTGCTCAGCCGATCTAATATCATTAATGCAATGTGAGGATGATCTTTTTTTAGGCGCTCAAATGCAGCGCTCGAAATTTGGTAGCAGCGTAAATCCTCACGCGCCTGTACATCAGCCGATCGCTTTCCCTGATCTAATAGTGCCATTTCACCAAAAATCGCTCCGTCCCCCAATGTCGCGAGGCGCTTCGTGCGGTTGAGTCCAGGGATGTTGATCGAGATCTCAGCAGAGCCTTTCTCAATGATAAAGATGCAATCGCCTGGGTCCCCTTGGCGGCATAGATAGTCGCCGGCGGAAAATGCCTGTTCGCCAACGGACTCACGCAGTGTCTGCCGATCTCTGTCGTTTAAATCCTCCAGCTCCAGTAATTCTTCAAGCGGACGGGATAGTTTGCGATCCTTGTTTGTGCTCACTTCGTTCAGCACCCGGTCTTCACAGCTCTCCAGGGCCTGGTCGGTGTCCGGAAACAGATGATCTCGATTTGCGGCGGTCAAAAACCCCAGGTCTTCGAGAAATGTCCACAACCGGGCACCCTTGTACAAATAACCAAACTCTAGGGTTACACCTTTTGACTGCAACTGGGTATAGGTTCGCATCAACACTGTTGCCCCGGAGATGTCGGCGTCATTCACCCGCTTGAAGTCCAAAATGATATAGCGAACCCCTCGGTTGACGATTTCATCGATTTCTTGCACTAGCCGGTCGGTGGCCCCAAAAAACAGCGGTCCTTGCAACTCGATAATCGCGATGTTGTCCCCGTGTTCGCGGAGCGAATCCATGGCTTTGACATGCCGTTGCTTCTTCGAATGAATCTTCGATCCGTAAAAGACGTTCCTGACGATGGATTTACTCATCTGGATAATGAAGATCAGAATAGACGTTACCACCCCGAGGGCGACCGCCGTCAGGATGTCAATGACCACTACGGTGACGGCGACGACAACAACAATACCCAGGTTCCACAGATACTCCCGTCGATTGACGAGTTCACTGTTAAACACATGCCTAATTAGTTGAATGCTCCATTTGTCCACAATGATCAGCGCGACCACCAACGTCATGCCAGCGACCACGGATCGGGGAATCAGGGCGATATATCTAGAAAACAACACGATCAGCAGCAAAGTGATCAAGCCAAACAACACCCCTGATAGTTTGGTACGTCCCCCCGCTTGATAATTCACGGTCACCCTGGATGCCGCGCCTCCAGCCGGAATCGCGCCGAAAAATGAATTTGTGATGTTACCCAGTCCTTGTCCAATCAACTCTCGATTGCTGTTGGCGCGCTGGCCGGACAGGTTTTGCACGGTCAGTACCGCGAGCAGAGATTCAACCGAACTCAAAATCGCAACCGTCAACGCCGCGGTGATGACGAGCGGATAAAACCGCCAGTAGCTTGGGTCGGCAAGTGCAAAGAAGGCGAGAAAATAATCCGGTGCCGGGACACCGACCGGCACGGCCTCAACGGTTTCCCCCATTTCGGCGCCGAGGCCTTGCAGCAGATAGTAAAGCGCTGTTCCACCCAATAGGCCGAGCACCGGACCGGGGATCCAGCGGGAAATTCGTTTTGCATTGCGCCACAACAGCGTGGACGCCAAGGCAACAACCACTGACAGGGGCCGTATCTGGTCTAGTTGGGTTAACAGGTTGACGCCCGGTTGTTTGTGAATCCCGAGAAAACCCCATGCCGCTCCTGCGAGTAGCACGATGACGGTGCCGTTCACGATGCCAGCAATCACGGGATAGGAGATAAACTTAACTACGCCACCCAGCCGCAGAACACCGAACAGTACCTGAAAGAGCCCGCTCAAGAACACGACGAAGAACCCGAGGGTTACGACTGTGGCCGCATCGTTCGTAAAAGATCCGGTGGCCAACAGTTGGCCGATTAACGAACCGAACACGAGCGCGGTCGGCGCCCGGGGGCCGGAGATTGAACCGTTGGCGCCACCAAATATGGCGGAAACGAACCCCGCGAACACCGATGCATACAACCCCGCAAGGATACCGTGGCCCGCGTAGTCGGGTCCGAGTGGCGCGAACGCGATCAAGCCAAAGATAATGTTCCCTGGCAGGGCCATCACCGCCGAGGCAATCGCACCCGACAGATCACCCTTGATATTTGAGAAATAGGTTGCCCTCAGCGTGTCCGGCCTGTCGGTTTTTGCGGTAGGTTCGCCGGTAGTCATGGGATATGCCGGGATGATCGAGCGGAAAGATTCACCGCGGCATTGTACTCGGTAATTTCCCGCTGTCGCGAGTCAATCGGTTTTCGTCAAGTCTTTGGTTTTACTCGCCTGGTCCCTTCTTTAACCCTGGACTCGTCTCTGACTTAAAGAGTCGGTGGCGATTCAAGCTAACGGTTCGAAACCAAGAATCGTCACCGACCTTACGGTTCTCAATCAGTATCGAGATGTGACCCACCATTGGCTTCGAAGCGTGACCCATCCCAACCCGACATAGTGTGGTGATTGAGAGGAGTTAACATTCTCTATTCTTGGGTCATTTTCCGGCGGCAATTATCGCCAAAAGCGGGTCAATCTTACTTGCCGGTTAACAATCAGCTCGATCTGCGGGTGCGGATCGATCTGCGCCTTGAACAAATCTCGGTATGTGGTGCGGTGCGCACAGTGCGAGCGACCCAGGCGGTCATACTCGTGATGCGGGGTGAGCAGACGGTTCGCCCTGCCTTGTGCGTTGGGTAAATCCGATTCGATTATAAACTCAAATCAGAACTTCTAGAGATCATGAAAATCGTGGTCTGTCCCTTATTAACCTTATTATCTAGTACCGAGGACTAAAGCGCCTTGGAGAAGGGCCGAGGCCCTTCTCCTTCGGTTGTGTGCAAGAACCCAACCCACGCTTGATCAGGTGCTGTTACTACTTGTGATTGTGGCGGCTTTTCGTCCCCCGCTGGTGGAAGTTCTTGGCGTGGCCCGCGATCCAGTTGGCACTCTTGTTACGATGACAATCGCCGCAGGAAAAGTTCAGGGTGACGGCCCCCTGACCGTCTCCATCCAGGGCAACGAAATTGCCGTCTGCGGTGGGAGTTCCGGGGACAGTTCGGCGGGAGTTCCGGGGTTCGGTTCCGGTTCCGGGGACACCCATTAGCCGGCCTGTGTCAATAGCGCGATGAAACATCTGCCGGGGCTCCAGCATAAGCTGTTAACGTTAGCCATCGTTGTGACGTCCATCGCACCCGTTATGTCTTTGTCTAGGGCGTCGGATCCCAGCGATCCGCACCAGTCACCCATCTGGATCAAGGCAGCCCCCGTCCTTTAGGTGGCCACCCCTAGTGTCTACACACTCCACACAATCTTCGGTACCAAACCGTGGCTACAATATATTCACAGAATCCGTGGTTCAGCGTTGGCTGTCCAGCCCCGGAATCGCTCACGATTTGGGCGAAACGCCACAACGATGGTCGCGCGGGCGGCCCAATCAGTTCAAATGGTTACGCCACTCCCCAACCTGGTTCCGCCCGCGCGCCCACATCTAGCTGCCGAACATCAACTTCGCCTCATACGGCTTTTGATGCTTGAGCATCATAAAGGTGGCTCTGGCCAACTTCCTCGCCACCGCCCGAATCGCAATCGTGCCATTGGTCTTCGCCTTCTTACGCTCATAAAAGCGTTGTGCCATTGGCTCATAACGCACCGCAAAATGCGCCGCCTCAGAAAACGCCCAGGACAAATATTTATTACCCGCCTTGGCATTGCCCGACCCCTTCTTCTTGCCATTGCTCAGCCGTTGACTGGCCACGCAACGACTATATGAAGCAAATTGCCCAGCACCGGCAAAACGCCTAATGTCACCGACCTCCAGCATGATCGTCAAACCCAGCACCGGGCCGACACCAGTGATCGTCTGCAAGATGCGAAATGCCTCGGATAACTTCACCGCTTCAAGCGCCGAACGTTCCAGCTTGTCGACCTCGTCCTGCACCGCTCGCAACACCACCAGCCCCGCCTCCACCGCTTGCCGGGTGTACCCTTCCACCCCATCGGGTTCAAAATCACGCCGGCGTATCCTATTGCCACTGACCCGGACCCCGGTCGAGCGCCAAATCTGATTTTGAATGCTGATCAGTTGACTGCTCGCCGTGCGCACCAAGAACGCCCGGCGCCGCAACAGATCGCGTACCGCGCGCTGCGCCTTCGGGTAAATATAACCCTCAGGCAAAATGCCTAACCGCATCAAATGCGCCAGCCAGAACGCATCATGCACATCATCGCTGTGCTTCAAACCCTCGTATTGCTTCACCGCCAACGTATTGACAAGCTTCGGTTTAAAACCCGCCTCCTGCAGGCCATCTACCAACCAATACCAGTTAAACGTCGATTCCACCGCAACCCCTCGTAGCGTGTCTTTGAACGGCAACAAGGCACCAAGCGTCAGCGCAACATCATTCGCCAAGCGCCTCTCGTACATACGCTTATCCTCACCGTCAATCACCACCACAACGTGATTGTTTGAATGCAAATCAATTCCGCAGTAATGTGACATGTCAGCCTCCTCGTCTCTTAGTCGAGCAGCCAGTTTAACCGCTGGCTGCGAGGAGGCTGGCTAGAGGATTATCAGTTCACTTATCTGTGCATAACTTTGGCGACGGTCTATTCACCTACTCACAGACGACATCGAAAAAGACCAGTTACAATAAACTACCACCCAACATATCCACAGATAAGTGAACTGTCCCTGGCCCGGAACTGGCCGCGGAACTGGCCGGAACTGGAACATGGGTTCATTAATTTGCCGCGGCGCAGCATAAAAAAATTATTTAAATAACTTGGTGACGATCGGCACATAACCGAGTATAAAAGTCAGGAATTGATGGTCAACCTGGCTGTTATATAAGCCACAAGCCAAACTAGCGACAAGGTCCAGCTATGCTGCGTAAGTTTACCGCGTGGTTTACGACTCCATGTCAGTGGCCAAGTTGGGCGCAACTGCGATGTTCCAGCTCTGTCTGTGGACCAAGCCCCTGGCCGGACAGCTGCCGGTGCAATTGGAGTTCACGATGACCGCAAACGTTGTGCGCGCTTCTCTTCTTATTCCTGACCCTGTCGTCTTGACCGTCCTGTTGCGTTCCATCGTCAGCGCTTGTCCAGGTTACGCTGATGAAGCAGCTGGCGAACGCTTCGTGGCGGTGTTTAGGGGACCAAGCGGGAGGTTGCGATGCCGGTAATTGCCATGACACGGGAAATGGGCTCGGGCGGCAAAGACGTTGCCATGGGACTCGCGGAGGAGATCGGCATCGGTATCGTGCACCACGAAATGGTGGAGCATGATCTGGCCGGTAAACTGCGCGCGCGCGAAAGCACTGTGCATCGATATTTGGAAGGCGGTGCCAGTGTGTTCGAACGCTGGCGCATCGATAAGAAAGGTCTCGCTTTGTATACGGCCCAGGAAATATTCCAGCTGGCGGAAGAGGGAAACGTGCTTATCCGTGGGTGGGGTGCCACTCAGCTATTACGACTTGTTTCGCACGTCGTCTGCGTAAGGGTGTGTGCTCCTCTCGAGCTCAGAACTAAGACGCTGATGGAACGACTTCGAATTGACAGTAGGGAGATTGCGCAGCGGGAAATCAAGAAGAATGACGACGCCCACGCGAGAGTCATGCGACACCTGTTTCAGGTGGACTGGGAGGACCCCCTGCTTTACGACTTGGTGCTGAATACCAGCCGGGTCTCCGTAGAAGAGTGTGTCGGGCTAATCAAGCGGCTGGTCGACGAGCCATCTTTTCAGGAAACCATGGAGTCACGGGTCAGGCTCGCCAGTTTGAAGCGTGCGGAAGTCATGTGGCCATCGTTGTATGGCGGCCGCCGAGCGCGCGAGACCAACATGTTGTTGGTCCCTGATCACCAGCGCCATCTACGCCATCAACGTCTGAGGTGCGATGAGCGTGCCATGACGCGGGAGGACCGCGACTTCAACTTTTGAGCGCGAATTGTAATAGGTGTAATAGGGGACAGACCACGATTAATCTCCTTTATGCCTTCGCGCAGGCCGAACGGCCTTTCCTGGCGTGACGCGCCGGCTCAATATGCGGCTGATCTGTTCTTTGCATCGGTCATTGCCCAGCACGTGTGCCATTGGTCGCGTTGCGGATCGATCTGTGCCATGAACAAATCTCGGTATGTGGCGCGGCGCTCAGAGTCCAAGCGACCCAGCCGGTCATACTCGTGATGTGGGGTGAGCAGACGGTTCGCCCTGCCTTGTGCATTGGGTAAATCCGATTCGATTATAAACTCACATCAGAACTTCTACAGATCATGAAAATCGTGATCTGTCCCTTATTAACCTTACTATGATTTCCGATTTGGCTGGAAGGGTTGCTCAACAAAGACGCACGCAGTGCAATATTCCATACTGCAACGAGAATCTCCCAGGGAAAAACATTCACCCGTTACAAGTTTCGAGTTCTGAAGCCTAACGTAAGCGCAGCAATGATGGAAAAGACTCCGCCAGCTTGTTGCAACATGACGAAAACAATACAACATGTGTCGGACGGCTGTTGGTAACGTGTTACGTGAAGGTTGGGGGGACTAAAAACGCATGACGGTAGTCGGTTTTGATAAATTTTCTCATCTCGCAACATTACCCTCCATACCCCCTAAGTCCGACAGACCGCTAGATAGGTGCGCCTTACGCTGTTGCACTTCAAGCGTGTCTTTGTAACTGCGTGGACATTACTTTACATATGGAAAGGCAATTACCTAGTAAGATCCTATAGTATTGACAATCACTGATTTTGAGAGCAAGCTGAATCTTCAGGACGTTGCTTGGATTTTTCGTAACAGCGATTCGCCGGAGAAAAATCTCGAATTCGCGGAGTCGTTAACCGGGATTCAGGGCATTTAAAAGTAAGAACGGACAATAGTAGTGCCGCTTCCTTAGCTCATAGAGGAGTCGCTGCGAGCTTAGAGTACTTCTGCCTCAAAAATAACAAAAAATTTATTTAACCAGAGGAGTTCGTGTAATGACTGGTAGCCGGGTATCGTCATGCGCATTGAGCGCCCTATCACTAATACTAATCTTTATGCAGACGGGAACATCCCGTGCTGCCGAACCCTGCGAGCCGGTTGTCGGTCGACTGGTCACCGTTGAAGGCCAGGTCGATGTACAACGTACCGGGACGGCGGCGTGGGTTGCGGCGAAGTTGCAAGACAGTTTGTGTCAGGGAGACTCGGTGCGGGCTGGTGAACGCAGCCGCGCGGCGATCACGCTGGCCAATCAGGCCGTCATCAGAGTCGATCAGAGCACAACCATACGCCTAGTCAACGTTACGCCGAAGGAGGAGGAAAGCTCCGTCCTGGATCTTCTCCGCGGTGCGCTGCAGTCGTTCAGCCGTAAGCCTCGTCTGTTCAAAGTCAACACGCCGTATGTAAATGGGGTCGTTGAGGGCACCGAATTTGTTTTCCGCGTGGAAGCCAATCAGTCTATTCTCACCGTTCTCGAAGGAACGGTGCAGGCCTCCAATCCTCAGGGCAGTGTGTCGGTGGGCGCGGGCCAGTCGGTCGCCGCCGAAGCCGGCAAGGCGCCCCAGCCACGCACCGTGGTCCGCCCACGTGATGCCGCTCAATGGGCGCTCTACTATCCGCCGGTGCTGGCGGCACTGGGTGGCGACACCACCCCCGGCGTGACCGGCATGTCGCCCTCGCTGCGCCGGGCAATCGAGAGCGCCGGCCGCGGCGACACCACGGCGGCATTCGATGCCCTCGACCGGGTATCCGCAGCAGACCGCGATGCACGTTTTCATTTATATATGGCTGCACTGCTGCTTTCTGTCGGACAGGTCGATGAGGTGCGGACAAATATCGATCGCGCCCTCGCGTTGGACGCGAACGCAGGCCTCGCCTATGCACTGCGTGCGGTCATCAACGTGGTGCAAAACGACAACGCCCGGGCGCTGGCCGATGCCAACCAGGCGGTGACCCTGAGTCCCGATGCCGCGGCGCCCAAGATCGCGCTGTCCTATGCGCAGCAAGCCGGCGCCCAGATTGGCCATGCGCGCGACACCATGCTCGAGGCCGTGCAGCAACAGCCGGAAGATGCGCTGGCCTGGGCGCGCCTGGCGGAGTTGCAGCTGATGCTGGGCTTTCGCGAACGTGCAATCGCAGCGGCCGAAAAAGCGACCGACCTCGCCCCGGATCTGGGCAGGACGCAGATTGCGCTTGGCTTTACGGCGCTGGCCGAGTTTCGTAACTCTCAGGCCAAAGCGGCATTCGAACGTGCAATCGCCCTCAATTCGGCAGACCCATTGCCGAGGCTAGGATTGGGTCTCACCAAGATCAGCGCAGGGGATCTGAACGCGGGACGCCAGGACCTCGAAGTGGCGGTAGGGCTCGATTCGAACAATGCGCTACTGCGTGCATATCTCGGCAAGGCATACTTCGAGGAGAAACGATCGCCTTTAGATAGCGAACAGTTCGCAATCGCCAAACGGCTTGACCCGTTCGATCCCACAGCCTACCTCTATGACGGCATCCTCAAGCAGACGGAAAATCGGCCTGTTGAAGCCTTGAGGGACTTAGAGAAATCGATCGAACTCAACGATAACCGCGCCGCTTATCGTGGCCGCCTGTTGCTGGACCAGGATCGGGCAGCGAGGGGCACTAGCCTGGCCCGGGTCCATAATGATTTGGGCTTCAATCAACTCGGCATCAATGAATCGGCAAAATCCCTGGCGCTGGACCCATCCAACGCGTCGGCGCATCGGTTCCTGTCCGACACTTACCAGGGGGTCCGCCGCTTGGAGATCGCGCGCGTCAGCGAGTTGTTACAGGCGCAACTCATGCAGGACATCAACATCAATCCTGTCCAGCCCAGCCTGTCGGAGACCAATCTGAATATCGCCACCCTTGGTGGCCCGGCCAGTGCCGGCTTCAACGAATTTACGCCGCTGTTTGCCCGCAACAAAGCACAATTCGACGCGGCCGCGCTTGGCGGCAACAAAGACACCTATGGCGGCGAGGCGGTGGTCTCAGGTCTTTATGATCGTTACTCTTTCAGCGTTGGGGCTTTTTCCTATGAAACCGAAGGGTGGCGGCCGAATAATGAAGTCGACCAAGAGATTTATAATATTTTCGCTCAGGCAGCGGTTACACCCAAACTTAACATCCAGGGTGAAATCCGACGTCGAAAGTCGACAGAGGGTGATCTCAGGTTCAATTTTGATCCGGACAGTTTCTCTCCGAACGCAAACACAGAACGTGAGCAGGACATCTTCAGGCTGGGCGTACGCTACACTCCCACGCCTCGTTCCAAACAGACTGTGTTGTTAAACGTGACCCATGTCGAGCGCGATGAGATTGTCCGGGACTCGTCCGGACCGGATGAGTTTAACGAGTTTTTTCTATTCGATGGCAAGGATAATGAGGAGGGGTCACAGGCGGAAGTGCAGTATATCTATCAACGTAATCCGTTCAGTGTGCTGGGAGGCGTTGCAATCAGCGATGTGGACCGTGAGAGCGAGCAGCGTTTCTTGTTCACGGACCTAGAGTTTAACCCAGTCTTCGTCTTCGAGGATTCTGGTACGGAGGAGGTCAAGCAGCCACGCGCATATGTTTATACCCATCTGCATACGGGGATAGAATCGGTCGACTGGACGTTCGGTGCCAGTTACGACGATTATGAAGAGGGTGTACTCGAGGAAACGAGTTTTAATCCAAAGTTTGGGGCGCAGTGGCGTGTTAACGATGCCTTGTCGCTGCGCGCCGCCCTGTTTAAGGTTCTCAAACCCGCGCTGGTAAATAATCGTACGATCGAGCCGACGCAGGTTGCCGGTTTCAATCAGTTCTTTGACGATATCAACGGCACCGAGTCGTGGCGTTATGGTGGCGCGTTTGACTGGCATTTGACGCAAGAACTGAGCTTGGGTGGGGAGCTGACGTGGCGAGATCTTGACGAGCCGACTTTTACTTTCGACGAAAGTGGGGAGTTAGATGTTGTTATTGAAGAACGTAAAGAGCAATTGCACAAGCTCTATCTATATTGGACACCTCATTTCAACTGGAGTGTGACGGCAGAACTCGTCTACGATCGCTACAAGAGTGAGACCGGCATCGCGACCGAACTTGCAAACGTACCGGAGAGGGTCAGAACCGTCAGTCTACCCATTGGCGCAAACTATTTTCACCCATCAGGCTTTTTCGCTGGTGCGTTAGCCAGTTACGTCGATCAAGAAGTGAGACGGTCACCAACGAGCACTGCAGGTCAAGGCGAGGATAATTTCTTCGTCGTCGATGCGGCGATCGGTTACCGACTGCCGAAGCGCCGTGGTATCCTGAGTTTGCAGGTGAAAAACCTATTCGACGAGAAGTTCAGGTACCAGGACAATAGCTACCGGGAATTCAGCCCTGAGCCGGCGACGGGTCCCTATTTTCCGCATCGCCTCGTCATGGGTCGCGTTACGTTAAATTTTTAACGTCACCTGTGTGGCGGAAGATGCAACATTTATTGAAACTAGATAGGAGGAAGGAGAATGAAAGCAAGCACTGGTTCTACCCTAATTCGCGCTATGGTTGTTCTGGTTACATTTGGATTTATTGGTTCAGTAAGCTACGCAAACGAGGAGGGTCCACCTCCGAGTCCAAAGGTATGCGAAGGTGGTACGCCCGTACCATCGACTCTTGTGCAGAGTGTGACTTTCCCAAACAACGTAAATAAGGCGTGTAAAAAAGTCATCGGTCAGGTTGGTTGTGGGGTGAAATTTGGAACTCCTTCGGAGCAAGACCTGATCGGTGCCGGGCCGCAATCCAAAACCTGCGAAACCAATGGCGTCAGCTTCACCTTCATGGTCGACGAAGACAACACGCTAACTGTGGAATCCGAGAATGGTACGAAGTTCGATACAGTCGGGTTCAAGGCCGGTGGACGGCAGTGTCTAACCGCCTATTCCAACGAACCCGCGAAGGTAACCGACTTGGCGGTTATCCAGGGCGGGAGTAACCTGCCAGTTCGACTCGCGTTCGCCTGCACAGACGAGACTGAGCAGACGAACCTGCCTTACGTGAATGCGCGGAATCCCGATGGTTTGGTGGACGAGCCTTGTCAGTTGGGCGAGACATTCGTTGGCGATGCGGCGACTGGCCGTGGCGTATGTGTACGTTGCTTGAGTGGTCCATTGACTCCCCCTCCTGATGGTAACGACGCTTGTCCTCTCGGCGGTTGTACGGACGTATTCCAGGTCGCCGTCTTCGATTCGGACACGAAGGACGGAAATCTCTCTGCAGCGGAGTGTGGTCCACCGGTTGCGGGTGACGTCACGGCGGCGGTAGGAAATGCGGCAGCAGAAAACGAGTTTGCTCAATGTGATGAGGACATTCCCGGTCCGGGTAATGGTGAGCAGAAGTGTCGCGCAGCCGGTGAGATTGGAAGCGCGTTTGAGTTCTATCCAGGTGGTTCGGGTGGTTGTGCAGTAATCTCTGGACGTCGAACCTGCGTCAGCAGATAAGAATAGCAAAGCAGCAAAGGGTCGAACAAAGAAAGAACAAAGGGGTCGGGTTCGATCGAATTGTAGGCTTCAATCGGACCTGACCCTCATTCAAAGGGTCAGGTCCGACTGACTTGTCAGTCGCGTTCTGGTTTATTGCGTCTACCCGCGCCTTCTCGCGGTCCCCCTCGAGGCAGGGGGGACGCGCGGCGTTTTGCCGTCTGTTCGATTTCCTTGCCAAATCGATTGCTGCCAAGTTTCCAACCGCCGTTTGTCGCGTCGCGTATCGAATCTAGCGTCTCGTCGCTGAGGCCGTTCTCAAACAAAGCGCAGTAAGCGCGGTAGCGCTGCTGCGTTGTTTTTCCTAAAGCAAGATATAGATCATGATCGCGTATCAGGAGGTCGCGTTTGCCGCGTGCATGATGAGCATAGCTGGACCAGCGGTAAGCTCCGGGATTGTTGACCATGTTTGCACGAACAGGATTTAACTCGACGTAGCGGTAACACGTCAGCAAATACGCTTCCGTATCGATGGGTGATGCCTTGTACCGGCCCTCCCATAAGGTACCGGTGCGCTGATGAGTCGAATTGATGTACCGAGCGTAGCGCAGACCGATGAGATGCATCATCTTTGATAATCCATGTGCATGATCGGGTGTGGCCACCAAGTGCACATGATTCGTCATGAGCACGTAGGCGTGAATCGCCACGTCATGCCGTTGGCTCGCCAAGTGAACACAATCGAGATAGAAACGATAATCGGCATCGGTAAAAAATATCGCAGAGCGGTTATTGCCACGCTGAATCAAATGTTGAGGTTGCCCGGGGAGGGCGTAGCGGGGGAGTCTGGCCATTCCTTGGCTCCGTGGTTTCTATTTGACGGTTCACTATACCATCGCATATATAAAACTGTGTTTCAATTGGACCTGACCCTAGGACTTGCGATATCGTCGATTTCTGTGCGAGAAAGAAACCAGATTCGAGTGGTGATTTTTTCCGTTTCAATTACACCTGCCCCCATTGATTCTTTGATTCTATGGTGTTTCGATTGCACCTGACCCCATTGATTACCCCATTGATTACCCCATTGATTACCCCATTGATTTTGAGAGGATCGAATTGCCGCGCTGGGTGAAAGGTCTTGCCGTCGGGGTGGCGACGGGTCTGATTGGGGTGGTCCTCGCGCTGACCCCGCTTGGTAACTACTTCGAGGAAAACATCGGCCTGTCCTGGCTGTTCAACAGGCGCGGCGCGATCGAGCCGCCGCCCAACGTTGCTGTGGTTGCGATCAATGAGCGTGCTGCCGAAGGTCTTGAATTGCCGCGTCTGCCGCGTGACTGGCCGCGCTCCATACACGGTCGTTTAATCGAGAGTCTTGTCGAGCGTGGCGCGTCGGCGATTGTGTTTGACTTGGACTTTCAGCGAGCAAAGTCAGTCGAACACGACCTCGCGTTCGCTAAGGCGGTTGCCGAAGCCGGGCGTGTCGTCCTGTTTGAAAGGCTGACTGGCAAAGGCCAGCCGGTGTTCGATGCCGGTGGGAAGCAGGTCGGCTCGATCTGGGTCGAGCAGTTGATTCCCCCCATACCCCCTCTGGCCGAGTCGGCCAAAGGGCTCGGATCGTTTCCGGTACCGAAGGTGCAGGTCAATGTGTTTCAGTTCTGGGCGTTCAAACCAAGTGTCGGCGATGCCGCGACGATGCCGGTGGTGGCGCTGCAGGTCCATGCTCTCGGGATGTATGACCGCTGGCGGCAGATTCTCGAACAGGCGGGCGCTACCGGTATGGACGAGCTCCCTCGCCACGCAAACGACTTGGCGGGTGCCGCGGAGCTTAGAAAGATGATGCGTACGCTGCGCAATCAATTCAACACTGATGCATCGCTTGGCGACAGGATCGACCAAGTCCTATCGGCGCAGTATGGAGCGGGCAGTAACGCCGCGGAATACTCATTACTCAAGGCGTTGGGCAGAGTTTATGCACGGGGCGACAATCACTATTTGAATTTCTATGGGCCGCCGGGAAGCATTCGCACTATTCCTTACCATGCGGTGATAAAGGGCAGTGATCCCAATATTGATCCAGCCGCTCTAGACTTTACGAACAAGGTTGTGTTCGTCGGTTATTCGGACCTGTTCGACCCCGGCCAGCCAGACCGGTTCTACACGGTGTTCACCCGCGATGACGGCGTAGACTTGAGTGGCGTTGAAATTATGGCAACCGGGTTTGCCAACCTGCTGACCGATCGGACGCTGCGGCCCAGCGACACATTGACTACAGTTGCCATCTTGTTCTTATTTGGCCTCATCTTGGGAACCGGCGTCTACCTGTTGACGGCTGTGGTGGGCGTGCCCTTGGCCCTTGTGCTCGCGGGCCTGTATATTTTCGGTGCCCAGACCGCGTTCAACTCCACCGATACCTGGCTGCCGCTCGCCACGCCGGTGTTAGTGCAGTTGCCCTTGGCATTGTTCATCGGTCTTCTTGCTCAGTTCTTGCTGGAGCGGCATCGGCAAAAGGTGTACAGCAAGGCAGTCAGCTACTACCTGCCCGAAAATGTCGCCAAGGAGCTCACTGAAAAAGAACTCGACCCGAGTTCCCTGAACCGGGTCGTATACGGTGCCTGCTTGGCGACCGACATGTCGGGGTTTACGTCTATCTCGGAGACCATGTCGCCGACCGAGTTGGCCTCGTTCATGAATGCCTATTTCGACGCGCTGGCCGAGGCGCTGAAACGTCACCAGGTCGATGTCACGGAATTTCATGCAGACACCATTATGTGCGCGTGGACTGCTGATGAGCCCGGTGCGCTCGACCGCCGTCACGCAGCGCTCGCCAGTCTTGCCGTCGTGGACGCGGTGCATCGTTTCAACGCGCAGCTCGAGGACGTCGACCTGAATGCGCGAGTCGGGCTCGAGGAAGGACAATTTTATTTAGGGCACACTGGCGGTGGCGGGCGCATGGGCTACAGCATTCTCGGGGACTGTGCCAACACCGCAGCTCGACTGGAGAGTCTCAACAAACATCTGGGTACGCATGTTCTCGCCACCCAGCCTGTGGTAGCGGACGCTGACAATCTTCTGCTGCGTCCGCTCGGACGCTTTACTCTGGTGGGGAAAGGAGATCCCCTCGCCATCGTCGAGATTCTTGCGCAGACGGAAACGGCGATCGATAGTCAAAACCGGCTTTGCGAACGTTTTGCCGAGGCGCTTGATGTGTTTCGGCAGCAGCAATGGGCGCAAGCGGCGGGGCTTTTCGAAGCCATCCTGAGCGACTACCCAGAAGATGGTCCGTCCCGTTTCTATCTTGATCGTTGCCGAGACTACCAAACTCAGTCACCGACGGACGAGGATCCCACCGTGATTCGCATGGAGTCAAAGTAAGGTCAGGTCGAACGGAAAAGGGGTCAGACCCCAATCAAAACTCGTCAAATTAGTGGCACAGCGGATCTAAAGGCAAAAGTCAGCACCTAGTGCTCCTGAATCTGGCACCTAGAACGTTTTTGTGACGCGTGCCTCAATTCTATTCTCATCGAAGCTGAATTGATCATTCGACGAGTTTCGATCGCGGTAACGGTATTCCAGCGATCCGGAGAGTTGCCGGGCAAACGTGCGTGAGAGTCTGAGTCGGAACACCGCGTCGTCCGCGTCATCTTCGGTCGGGTCGCTCTCGCGGAAGTCGACGTGATCAAACTCCAAGGTCGTGGTCAGGGCAGTGTGGCGCCGTAATTGCCAGTTCCAGCTGCCGCAGACCCCCACCCCTTCGTCCGCATCACCCGCTTCCTCGAACTCAAAACGCTCGTTAAAGACCGTCAAGCCGAAGTCCTGTCGCTTACCGGCGCGTACCCCGCCAAACAGTTCAAAACGTTTGCGGACAAACACCTCGTCGGTCAGACTCGGAGCGCTGGAGCGGTCAGAGCGGCACAACAGAGTCGAGAATGGATCCGAGACCGCATCGCCGAACGGATTACTCGTGGGAAATGTGGCGGTTTCGGCGAAGGTCTGTTGGGCGGTGGTGGTTTGTTCAACATAACCACCCGAGAAGCGGGCTTTGCGGGTGCGGTATTGAAAGCGCGCGTCGTAAGTTGCGCCCGGGTTGGACCCCACCGAGCGATCACGGTAGCGGGCGGTTAACGAGGATCGTTGCGAGGGATTTAAAAACACACTTACGAATTCATTATTCTCTCCCTTACCGCCTTCGATGGTAAAGAAACGGCTCGGGCTCCAACCGGCACCCAGGCTCCAGAAATTGCCATCCGTGAGGTCCCGGGTTGTGCGAAAGTCACTCTCCTCACGTCCGGCCACGCCGAGCAGATAGAACTCGCGGTTGGCCGGCCAACGCGCCTCGCCCTCGGCCCGGTAATCCTCGAAGTCGTCATCCCGATCCAGCCTTTCTTCGTTCCGGTACCGGGCATCGATGTCCCACGTCAGCTGGGTCGACCGCCGCCCGTTCCGGGCGGTAAAGTTCACTTCGTCGAAATTGCTATCCGCAATACTGTCGGTATCCACCCGGAAAGCGCGTGTCAGGTAACGCAGCTCGGTGTCGGCATAGCCGCCCCATCGCTCTCGCCAGATAGGCTCTACGCTCGCGGACGCCGCATCGGACCTGTTGCCGGTGACCGAGACATTGTCCCGCGCAACGCGTCCGCTGTTGAATATGTTGGTTTGACCGACTCGTGCCTGTGCTTCGATGAAAAACCGCTCTTTGACCAGCTCAACGTCGGCCGATGCGCCCAGTTGGTGGCGGACGTCGTTACGGTCGCTGTCTTCAGCGTAGATAAGCGACTGCAGGCGATAGTTGAGACTCAGGTTGAGACGCCTTCCGGTGCCCTGCATCCGGATGGTCGGGTTGATCTCGGTAACCGCGTCCGATTCCTCCAGGCCCTGTGGTGCCAGGGTCACGTTGTCCGTAATCGTTTCGCGCAATTCTATGCCGGGTGTGATCCGCCATTCACCGCCCCACGCCAGCGGGGTGGCTAAAAGATGCAGCACGAACACGAAGCAAACGTATCGCCCCCACCTGATGTCGCAAAAATATTTCACTCGAGTATTAGCACTTCACAGCAAGTTAGCTTTTATAGCCGTAATATCAGTAGCGGTAACGACTACACTTCGTTGTCTGCTTTTATTGGGGCGTATGCCGATCGGTTTGTTTTGATCATCAAGTAACGCCGGTTTCTGTGCGACCCGCTTTAATTGGTTTTTTAACCTCGAGCACCATTATCATCTGGCCCATCAGGCTGGCCGGCACAGCGGCTTCACCAATCACCAGCGAAGGCTGTACATAGAACCGGACTACCCGATCGTCGTCGCGAGACGCCAACTCCCGTATTGGGCGTCAGTATTCATGACTTCTACGATTATAGGGGATTTTCCGGCGAACAGCTGGATAAACGTCAACTATCGGAAATTCGCACAGGCTAATGGAGCGGAAATACGTTGTGCTGCAGCGCAATAAACGGGCAGCCTCGGGCCGGTTGGCGATCGCAAATGCCTGCACTTGCGCTTCACTCAATCACAGCTGGCTATGGGTTCGCTCCAGCGCCGCATCCAGCCGCCCGATCGTGCGACTACGCGCAGGAAAAATCCCTTCGTGCGTATTCTACACCCAACCCGTTGACATGCGGCCCCAGTAGCTGCTGTCATTTCGAGATCTAAGGCACCCAAACCCATACAAGCGCAACGAGGAATCCCGCCCTGTTTCTGAGCCACAGACAATTGACCTGGTTGAGATCCTTCCCTTTGCTTGTCCCCGCACAGCAGCGGAACTGCGCTCAGGACAGGCTGGCTTAACGCCGCAGGATGACATCGTTGGCGGGCCCATCGCGCCGTGTTTAGACCTTATTATTTGTTGTCGTGAATGCAACGTGCAAACCTACGAACTGTTGGCAATATAATTAACCCGAAGGACAAAAAAAGCCGCCAACAATGGCGGCTTCAACTCAAATACACTACTCGTAGCGTCCCTGCAATGTTCATATTAGCAGGGCGGCAAGCGTCGACTCGGTGACTCCAGTCACATTCAGGGCAGGTTTTAGCGGTCAGTATTGTCTTCAATGAAGAACTAACCAGACTCGAAATTTACTGCCGGCAGCCACACAGTTGCGGACACGGCCAGTTGAAAACCGCCGCATGATTAGGAATCCGCAACCTGTAATTTATTGTGTATCGGAGTATTCAGACAGCCGATTTCTGAGCATGGGTTCTGCGAAGTATTGAGAATGCCGGGCTAGATTGGTTTGATCCCATAGCCGAAGACTGATGTCAGCCGGATCCGTTGTTCGTGAACGTTGCGGACTATCCGTGGTTCGCCGCCTTTGACATCCGCGGCGAGTCGACAACGCAAAACGGCGTTGGTGCAGACCATCAAGGCGTAAACAGCAAATCATCATCGATCTCTTCGATTCTTTTGACATAGGTCAGTGAGTGGAGCAGATACTTTGAGTAAGATTTCGTTGATTACAAAACGTTCGGTGAGAAACGCGAATGAAAATAGAATATGAGCTTGTCGAAGATTCCTTTGACGACACAACAAAACTGCGTACGATGACAGAACAAGCCCAAACCCCATGGGGCGGCTGGTTGATCAGAACAACCGTTTATTCACCGCACCACATCAGTACGGCTGTGATATATGTGGTACGAGAAGGCTCTTCTGAAGGGTTCGAAGCGGTTGCGCCATAATCCATTTATGGTCTTATCTTAGACCGGTTTTGTTGCGCAACGAGCGGACGACAGCCAACGGTTTGGGGTTGGCCGGGCAATTTATCGGGTGATTTCAGCTTCGAGGCCGCTATGTCGCGGTCTGAATTCTGCGGTCTCCGACGCTCCTGCGCGCGGCTTTATGGCGCCACTGTAAGGGCCGATCTCGTGATTCGTTGCGATGGATCCTCGGCATTTACCGATATGACTGCCTCGTGGAACTTGCTACGATTAGATGGGTTCTGTATGACTAATCCCCGGGAGCGACCAAATCTAAAACTATAGACATTGGCGTATAGCGAGTGTTCGATGAACTAAGGCCGTTGTTACCCCAGATCCCGTTTTTACGGCGGTTTCCCGTTGAGACGCGGGTGACGGTGGTCTATTCGGAATTATTTAACATGGGCTATGCACTTGGATATCGCATGGAGCCACTGGGATTTGTGAGTACTGAATATGTCAGGGGATGGGTCAGTGGGTACTTGGATTACAAGTGGGATCAAGAAGTGATACGCGCCGAGGTTTATTTTGAAGCTTAGGACCGAGCGGCCCACGCAATATTAGAGGGGCATGAAGCATGCTTGATTCTATTGGGCAATCTAGTAGTACCCTCGTGACTACACCGATGCAAGGTGACCAACTGATCTACATCGCACCGCGACCGAAGATAACGGCGGGAATGGTCCTGAGCAGGATCTTGAAGTCCAGCCACAATGACCAGTCCTGGATATATTCTTCGTCCAACTCCAGCATCTGAGAAAAATCCTTCAGATCGCATCGTCCACGTGTTTGCCAAAGGCCGGTCAATCCCGGTTTCATGCCCAGACGGCGGTGTTGCCGTCCACTGTATGCCTGGACCTCTTCAACGGGGAACGGCCGCGGTCCGACCAGGGACATGTCTCCCTTGAGAACGCTGAAGAACTGCGGTAGCTCGTCGATGCTGAATCGCCTTAGAAAGCGGCCAACGGGGGTAATACGCGGATCGTTTTCGATTTTGAATCGAGGCCCTTTCATCGTATTGAGAGCAGCGAGATCGTCTCGCATTTCATGTGCTCCCACGATCATGGTGCGAAACTTATAAATCGTAAACGTCCGGCCGTTGCGCCCGACTCGTTGCTGACGATAAAAAACCGGACCTTTCGACTTGGCTTTAATCGCTAACGCCACGAAAGGTACGAGCAAGGTGGTTGCAACCAGACCGATCACACCTCCTACAATATCTATAATTCTTTTTATGAACAGAGTCATTTCGTCGGCGGCGGAGGCGTTCATGGTGAGCATGTTCAATCCACCGACATGTTCGAAATAGACTCTGTGCAGGCCATTTGCGATGGGAAGCACCAACTGCCGAAGGGCTATCCCGCGATCTTCGGCAGCCGCAACCGCCGGCGCCGCCGTATCAGGATCACGGACCGCGAGCGCTAATTCATCGATTGGCTTATGACGGCTCAAGACGTCCGCGGTATTTTCGACCGTGCCGAGGACGCGTCGTCCGTCGACCATTGACGTACCCCCAGGATCGAGATGACCCACGATTTCATGTCCTTCTTCCCGCGAAAGAACCTCTGCGAGATGGATCGCCGGAGTATCGGTTCCGACCACAATGGTTCTTCGCCGGGCACGGCTCTGGGTAGCGTGATCGACGAGCCAGCGAACCGACATGAGTCCGGCGAAATTCGTGGTGAGGAAGATCATCAATACCCCGCGGCTCAGGAATTCCGCTTTGGCGTAGAAGCCAGCAAGGATAAACAGGAGATGCGCCAATATCAGTGCCCCGAGCAGCCGCGGGACCGCCTCGCGTACGGTTCGTCTCCTGCTGAGTTCATAGCACCCGAGTAACCACAGGGACACGACTACGCAAACCACGGCAACGGGAAGAAACAGATGGTAGACGCGTGGGTCAAAGGTCCAGGTCCCGGCTAAAGGGAGTAGCCACGGGTCCAAGACCTCGCGCAGGAAAGGCGCCAGACTGTAGCTGAGGCCAGTCACCAGCACATCCAGCAGTACAGCTGCCGTGTTCCGTACCCGGTCGAGCTGCGTTCCCTTCATACGCACTGCTCCAGGTTTGTCGGAGACGTATCTATGACGTATCTATAAACACTCTATAGCAGGCGCAGTACGCACCTTCAAGACGCTGGGGATTATCTCGGGAAGATGGTCATGGTTGCTGATTTTTGGGTATTGTGTATGAATATGAAGGTGCTGCTCTAGCGGACAACGTCATAGGTGTATTGGCGGGTTCAACGGGAACACGAATCAAGAAAATTTACACGCGAGTCATATTACATGGAAAAGGGGACCGCCCAAACAGAAAGAAAATATTGTTTTGTTATTTTCATGTAATGTCGAGCCAGAACTCTGATACGATTGTAAAGTTGATATGAGTCCCGTCAGTATAGAAAGACTCGGCCTTTTTTATATGTCAAAAACTGAATCAAAAAAAGAGAAAAAGGCAGCGTGGTACCGATGCGGTTACGCACTGCTGATCTTCGTCCTGTTGACCGGTGACATCGCCACCGGATATGCGGATGACTCAGCGTTGGCGGCTGCGGTGAATGTCGCCGGGCGACAACGCATGCTGAGCCAACGCATAGTGAAAGCGTATTGTGAACTTGGCCTCGATGTATTGCCTGAGCGTGCCGATCAACAGTTGAAGGAATCAGTGGGTCTGTTCGAGGAACAGCTGGCGTATCTGCGGCGGCAAGACTTTAATCCGAACACGCGTATCGTGCTGGATCAGGTGGTGAATATCTGGACTCAGTTCAAGCCGCTTGCCTTAGGGACAGTCACCCGCGATGGCGCCGGTCGCATGCAGGCGCTTAGCGAGGACTTGTTATATGCCTCTGAGCGCGTCGTGGCGTTGCTAGAGGCATCAGAGGGTAGTCGTGTCGCGTTTCTTGTTAACCTATCCGGTCGTCAACGCATGCTTTCGCAACGACTGGCCAAGCTTTACATGCTGTACTCGTGGGGTTTCGACAGCCGGCAACTCGACATTCAGATGAAAGTTGCAAAGGAAGAGTTCAGTGATGCTCTCAAGACACTTGTCAATGACCCAAAGAACACGGATGACATCCGGCGCGAACTCGACGCAGTGACTGTGCAGTGGAGATGGTTCGAGCTTGCTCTCGATCTCAAGGCCACAGATTCATACCGACTCATCGTCAGCGATGCCAGCGAATGGATTCTCAACAACATGGATGCGATCACTCACCTCTACGAGGGTTTAGCTGACGGCTAACCTGTTGAATACGGCTGTAGGGTTTGACGACGGTCCGAAGACACAAGTTGCAGTATATTTAAGGGTCCTGCTTGGTTAGAGTTATTCTGCCACCGCGCTAGCGTGCCTCAACAGCACCCTGATCGCTCGCCCCCGAAGCCGCACCGTTGGGTCGGTTGCGTTGCAGGTGATCTGTCGATAAGACTTGTCTGACTTGCGCCGGCGTAAAAGCAGAGACGTCGGGTAGATTGCTCAGCGCGCTGTCTCGGGCGAGCGACCCAGGGGCCAGTTCCGGTATTCCGTCGACCCACTTGAGATTCGGATCGACTACCAGGTTGTTTACGCCAGGCAGGGACGATCCCACGATATTGTGGCGCGCGTCGATGTCTCCGCGTTGAACGGAGCTGTACTCATACCACCAAGCGCCGTTCAGCAGTACGTCCTGTGGCGCCATCGTCTGCCAATCACGATTATTCCAGAAGATATTATTGAACACGAAGGCTCGTGCGGCGGGGCGGTCGTCTCTCGATGCGTAGAGGGTTATGCCAATATTACATGCAGCGATTGTGTTGTGAACGATAAAAGGTTCCGCCCCATCTTTGAAGCCGATGCCGTGGAAGGAATGCACGATCACATTGTTGGCGATCAATGGCCGCGACGCGCCCGAACCGGTGATGGCTCCGCCGTTGGCACCGTCTGGGCGCGACCCTGGGGCCGGTATGAAGTTGGCAATATAATTACCGACCACCAGTGCAGTACAGTCGTCAAGGTCGATCGCATCGTCTTCTCCGCCGAGAAATCGGTTCTGTTTGATAATGGGGAAATGGCCGTCTGAGCAGGGACCGAGATCCATAACGTCTGCGTATCCACGCCTGGCTCCGAATATATTGTTTTCGAGACGCGCCGCAGAGGTTTCTCCGTGAACCGTCTCTCCCTGAGTGTCACCGATCCGCGTGTTGGTGCCAAAGCGGCTGCCAGAAACGACCAATCCGTCCGCACCACGAAACTTCAGTGCGACTTGCTTCCAAAAGTCAAAGATGCTGTTCTCAATGATTACCGGATGGGTGCCCGTGTCGACGACGGACAGCAGCGTAGCGCCTTTACGAAAGGAAACGTGACGCAGTAAATGTCGAATGCCGCTCAGGACGACCTGAGAATAGTATCCTTGCGCTGGGCCATGCAGCTTGACCGGTTCCGCAGGGGTGCCCATTGCGTACAGGCGGCCGAGGACTCGCAATGTCGCGCCGCGTGTGAGCCTTAACTCAGCACCAGGAGTCAGCACGAGCGCGGCATTCTCAGCGACCACGAAATCGTCGACCATGTATGGCTGGGCACGCTTACCGAGTACGAGCGTGCCTTGGAGTTCTCCCCGTAACGGGCTCGAAGGAATGAACGACTGCAGCTTAGTTATTGAGGAGACGAATTGATCTCGGGAAATGCGCTCAGTCTCGTATTCGCGGATGAGCTTATTGATCGCGGACTGTACGACATCCACGTCCCGCGCCGCGCCGGGCGTTTGCCCGGGTCCGACGTCGGCTGTGGTGCCGCGAGTTTGGGTAGCAGGGGACATCGATAACACGCCGTTTTCGCTGTGCACCACAAATCCGGTCTTCCACTGCATAGGTGGTAGAAAAGATTTCCCGTGATCGTCGTCGGTCAGCAGATAAAGCTCCCCGTATCCGTCTCGGCCAACGCCTTTCAGATCGGTCAGCATCCTTCGTAGACGGAACCGCGTCGCAACGGACCCATCGGCATTGCGTAGTGCGACTTCGCGAGCGGATGGCTGGATCGTGATCGATGCGCCGCCGGCAAACCGAACCGCTTCACGAAACGCAGTTGCGTCGAGATCGACGCTAACGGTAGGTCCTTCGTGCGTTGTTAGGGCTTGGGCGTCTTTGGACCAATAAAGGACGGTGGTCGTGGCGGCCGGCCAACTGAACATCGCTAAGCTGACAATCACAATCCCGAATACGACTGGCGCTCGACGTATGCCCGTGCTCGGAGCTATCGGTTGGGCCATCGACTCGGCCTGAGACCCAAGGCGCGTTGCCAGCATGCGCAGGGAAACGGTCATCAGCAACACCGCAGCCGTGAGTTCAAGGACTTCCTCCATAGAGTTCAGGAGGTCCTCTGGACGGAAGAAGACAAACCAGATATCCGGAAACTGGTGCCCCTTTTCCACAAGCGTCGAAGCAAGCGAGCGAAGCGATGCCAGCGTGGCCTCATCCAATGAGTCGCCAGCCTGAGAGAGCACGAATACACCCGCTGCTGCCAGGTAGCCGCCGACTACCCAGGGGAACGACGCAAACACCCGTCGTCCGAACCCCAGCCAGAACAGCACCATCGCGACCAGTGCGATGCCGCCATAAGCGAGCGTTATCCAATCCTGGTCGATGCTTGCCATGACTCCAGCCCGTTCGGCCAGCTCAGGAATATTTTCGTGAAGCTCCATCAACTCATCGGTGGCCGCGAACAGGAAGGCTATGCCGATGAACACCCAGAAAATTATCTCGCCGGCGTCGCGCACCGCGATCGCCCGCACGCTCGCGGCACAAAGCCAGAGCGCGGCTACCCCCGCTACCATGAGCGCGCCTGCGGTCGGATACCGAATCCAAGACTCTTCGTCTCGGAGTAATGCGGGGTCTAGCGCGCAAATAACGAGGAATACAAAGAACATCACCGCGTATGCGATCCAGGTGCGACGCATGCCGGCCGCCCAGGATCGCCATCGCCAGGCCCAGCTCGCCGCGAGTGAGAGCCCGATGATTGCAGCCAAATACCACCGAATTGCGCTTTCTGTGGAGATGGCAGTGCCGACGAAAGATTCCCATGCGTTCAGGTAAGCTGGGAGAATCACCAGCGAGACCAGAATACAACCGGTCACGATAGCGACCGCACGTGCGACTGTGAGCAACCAAGCATTAGTGAGCCGAGCAGCTTGGGAAAAGGATGGCCGATCCGTGTAGCGCTCCTGCCGCGCGGCGACCGCCGCACTTGAGCGAAACGAAAGGCGGACCGAACCGGTGATGCGCGCGATGTAATCGAGCAGTGCGCCAATAAACACCAGGATACCTAACATCTCGAGGGATTCCTCGATTGTCGCGACGAGCTGGAACGGTAGATTGTGCTGCCCGCGCAGTGCCGTGATATGGCCGCCTGCGATCTCGAACCCGATCGATCCGGTGACGAACAAGATCGCTGCGGCCGCGAACAGCCAGCGAGTGCGTGGAGGCAGGTGCAACCAGAACTTGAGGTAGGCGGCGACGAATGTGATAACGATGATAAGGCCGGGAATCACCCAGGCGAAATAAAAATAAGTGGGCAGATCAAATTCTTTGCGCAGTCCACGCATCGATAACTCGTGGAAACCGGATCCCTCGTCGATGGACGCCAGCAAGAAAATGACGGCAAGACCAACCCAGCTCTTGAAGTAACGCCCACCCTGCTGTCGTACCACGCTGGCGATTACCGCGAGCAATGCTGAGCAAATAAGCAATGTCGAGGTCGCATACCAGGTCGGAACAGTGACCTCCTCGTCGAGGTCAAATCGATTGGCCAACCCGCGGAAGGAGGGATTCTCGACCATCTCCACGTACAACTGGGTCGATAACCCGACCA